>JBHHYG010000418.1:0-3148 GCA_046757445.1 Acidobacteriota bacterium | reverse complement strand
ATCGCCAGGCCACCAGCGAGCAGGACGATGATCGCCACCGTCAACGAGGAGCCTACAACGGCTCGCGGCTGCGCGAGCGCAATGGCAGGCGATGACTGCGTTGCCCTTGGCTCGAGGGCTCGACGTACTGCACGAGTACGCCTGCGCCCTCGAACCAGCACGCGCCTTGTCCTCGCAGCCCTTGCGCCCGCTCGCTTCACGAACCGTTGAGAAGTTCGGGCTAGGTCAACGACAGTGCCGTCTGCCGGCCGGGCCGAATGTTCACGACCCTGGTTCGGAAAACGAGCGCTCATGACCATCTCACAGTCAACGAAGATACCAAGAGTCCCGCGACTTCTCTCCCGGCGGGCCGGGGTGAGACCGGGCAGATGATGCAGCGCTCCCTCAAGGAATGCGGCCGAGGTGAGGTGTTTGAACTACGCTGGACTGCTGGCTCGTTCTGTGGCCTTCCTCCTCGACGCTCTGATGCTGGCGGCGGGCGGCGGCCTCGTTGCCCTGTTCTCGGCTTTCTTCTACCAGCTGGGTGAGATCGCCTCCGCCAGCGAAGTCCTTCATCGCCTCCTACCCTGGGAAATCCTCGGCGCGCCGACCGGCCTGGCGTTGGTGGTGGCCGCTACCCTCTACTGGCCCACCTGCGAGGCTCTGTGGGGAGCCACGCCGGGCAAGCTGGCGCTGGGCCTGCGGGTGTGCAGCAGCAATGGCGGGCCGGTGAGCTGGAAGCAAGCATGGGTGCGGCGATTGTCGCTCTTCTTCGGCCTCATCTGGTTCGACTCTTTGCTGATCCTGGTTTCCGCCCGCAAGCAGCGAGGCCTGGATCTGCTCGCCGACACGGTAGTCGTTTACGCTCCGGTTCAGCCACGGTCCGCTACCGTGCGGAGCGAATCGCCTCGATGAAGCGCGGCACCGTTTCCCAAACGTCGCCGACGATCGGGTGCACCAGCGGCCGGGAACGATGCTCGTTCAGGCGCATCAGCGGCGCGTCCGGGTCGATGTTGAAGGACAGGATCACCGTCCCTTCAGCGATCCAGTCGACGTGCTGGGGAGCTCCTGAGATGGCCAGCGCCATCAGCACCTTCGGGCTCACCCTAACACCCGTCTGGCCGATCTGCCGGTCCAGCGGCAGTACCTCGAGGTCCTGGGTGACCTTGCGCGTGCCGCCGATCATGGTGTTGGCGAGGCGCAGCTCCTCGACGAGCAGGCGGCGGAGTGGTTCAGCCAGCTGCTCGAGGCCTTCAGAGCCACCGGCACCGTAGCCCACATCAACGATGTAGTCGGCATCGCGGAGCGTCGGCTCGACGCCTCCCAAGCGGCCGAGTAGACAGGCCAGGGGATCATCGCTGGGGTCGTACTCCAGCCTCGGTCGATAGGCGAAAACCGCTGTCTCGGCTTCCTCATTGGCGCCATCATCTCGCGCACTGGCACCATCCGGAGACGAGGCCCCAGGCAGGTCCACCTGCACGGATTTGGCAAAGGTCAGCACCCGTAGACCTCCGTCTCGAGGTAGCGAGGCCACCGCTCGTGCCGCACCGTCGAGGATGCCGCTTCCTACCCTCACCGGCTCGCCGCCGTTGCTCACCGATTCGACGTTGAACCACGACCAGCATCGTTCAACGCCCGGAGGTCCCTGGCCGACGAAGCGGACGAAAGCGGTGGTGGCCCACGCCGGGCCCAGCAGCCACTGGGGATGACCCCGATACATACCCCAGAACTCTTGCAACCATTCCAGGTGGCCACGCCAGCCGAAGCGCGACAGGCCCGGGTGCTCGATCAGGTACAGGCGCCGCGGGTGAACGGCGGACAGCACCTGGCCGGCACCGGCGGCGCGGTCGGTTTCGTCGTCGACCGGCAGCACCACGTCGAGGGGTAGATCGAGACCGCGGGCCGTGCGCGCGGCCGCCTCTACGGCCGCCTGCGTCGCCGGCGGCAGCTCACCGGCGCTGAGAGGCTCGGCGACGAACAGACAGGCGGGGGTGTCGTCCTGAGGTTGCCGGCCGAAACCCAACACCTCCCCCAAGAAAGGCTCGGCTGGCCGGGCTACCGCGGCACCGCCGAGCCCCGCCTCCCGCAGCAGCACTGCGGCGGCCTTTTCGGGCGTACGAGCGACCTCAACGGTGCCCGAGGTGGCAGCCACGGCTCGCGGCGAGTGGGAGACGAACAGAGGCGCAAGATCAGGCACCAGCGCCCGTTGCGGCTGTCGGTCCACGGGAGCGGTTTGGGCATGCAGAAAGTCGCGCAGGCGGAATGGCAGCTCGACGCGCTGCTTGCTCGCAGCCACAGCCACCAGGCAGGGCAACTCCAGTTCCAGCTCCGCTCCCTGCCAGCCCTCGCCGCTCACCAGCAGCCGCGTTGGTTCGCCCTCGCTCCACGTCAGCCGTTCGACGCCACGGACCTGATCCCATCCGAGGCGGGCCGCCAGGTACGGGGCCACGGCACCCTGGGCGGTGTCGGTGGCGAGATCGCCGCAAACAACGAGGTCGTGGGGTCGATCCCGCAGCGCCGCCGACAGCACCTCGGCAACGCTCGCCGGATCCTGCAGCACCTGACGGGCCTCATCCGCAGCGGGCTCGAGCAGCCTCGCCTCGTCGGCCCCCATGGCCAGAGCCTGCCGGAGCACCTCCAATCCGGGCCGGCCGGCGAGCGCGTAGGCGGTGACGGTGATCCTGGCCGGGTCGCGGCGCTTCAACTCGAGCGCCTCCCGCAGTCCTTTTCGGTCGATCGCGTCGATGGCATAGAGGGCCTCTTCGAAGGCGCCGTCCCCCAGGCGCGGCCGCGACCCGGCCACCGGCACCGGCTTCACCAGCACCCCGATCCTCAGGTCGTGATCGAGCGGCCGCGGCGGCGGCCCCGGCAGCAGCCGCTCGGGCAGCTCACCCCAGTGCTCTGCTGCTGCACCCTCCCGTTCGAGGGAAAGGAATCCGAGCTGCACGTCAGGTGGGTAGCGGCCATCCTGCAAGTAGGCATAGGCGCCGGTAAAGCGCCGTTCCAAGCTGGCCACCCGCGTCAGGGTACGCCGGAAGGCGAGCCGGCCGGCGCGTTCGAGAAGGCTCAGGATGCGGCCGGCGAGGGCGTCAACGGTTGCCTCTTCGACCGCGCCCGCGCCCACCGCCTCGGCGAGCCGGGGCCCGAGATGGCGGCCCGGGCCGGGCAT
>JBHHYG010000417.1:0-3159 GCA_046757445.1 Acidobacteriota bacterium | reverse complement strand
TTCGTCATCCAGGAAGAGCAGACCACGGCGGACAATACCGTCCCGATCAACGAGGACATCATTGAAGCCAACCTGATCCGTATTCTTGAGCACGGGAGGCGGCGGGATGCCATCCGACGCTCCCTCACCGAATTTCATCACCGTGATGATGTCTCGGTTTCTGGTGAAGACGGCATCCAGTTCTGCTCGCCCAAGGGCTACCGACATGTCTCGATAAATATCCAGACCAATGACGCGTGGCCGGTACCGCGTAAGAATCCCCAGCACTTGCGACAGGGTGGCATCGGTTAATGGCCAGCGCCCCTGGGTCCGAATATCACCTTCAGTAATTGTAACGAGAAGGATACGGGGATCGGAGGCACGACCCTCTGGTCGTAATCTGAGGTACCAGTCGTAGGCTGCAAGTTCCAGGGATTCGAGGCTACCGCAGCTGCGGAGACCTATGATGGCGAGAAACACGAGGGTGCCGATCAATAGACTGGCGGTCAGTGGAGACTGTAGTTGTTTGCGAACTGTGCTCATTATGCATAGCGAGGTTTACAACCAGTTGTTGATCAACAAGAAAGGAGACCAGTAGCCGGGATGTCGATAGCGTGGATCACTGAGCAGCTTCAACTGGGCACGCTGAAGAGCGACAGCCCTGGAAACCGATGCATCTTGGAGTTGCCGGTAAAACTCTGCAACCAGTATCGAAGAAGCTTGATCATTAATATACCAGAGAGTGGCAAGGGCGCTCCTCGCACCTGCCTTGATGGCTATGCCGGCAAGGCCTAGAGCCGCACGATCATCACCGGCAGCCGTTTCGCAGGCGCTCAACGTCAGTAGCTCGAGCGGATCATCACGGAACCGAAAGAGTCCCACATACTGATTAAGACGGTCCATTGTCAGTTTATCGTCGAAGGTGAGAAGAAATGTTTTGCCGACCTCGCTTTCAAATTGACCATGAGAGGCAACATGCACGATGGTGAACTTCTCGTCCCTCAACTCCTCTTCCACACTGGAGGTGATGAAAGCCTGGTTGAGGAGACGATCGCCTTCGTAGAGGCCCTGAATGGCTTCGAGCTCTCCAGCCACATACGGCAAGGGAGGGAATCCTTGCACCGATTCAGTCAAGCCCGCCGCCAGCACCTTAACATTTTCCCGTTTAATGGGGCGAGGATCGGTTAGATCGAGGCCGGGCGTGATCCCCACGGCGTACTTGTCGATGAGGAACTGCTTGCCATCGTGGAGTGCCGCCATGGGAATGGTCCGCAGGGGCCCGTCTGGTACAAAAACCAAGGTATCGGTGGTTAAAGATGCCAAATCGGGTTCGAGAGGGCGAATCAGCCAGTCATACAGCTTTTGCGCGTGAGGGAGGTATTCCCGCGTGGTCCGTTTCTCCAGTTTCCTTCGAAACTGTCTGACCTCCTGAGTCACGGTCTCGGCTCCGACCTGGACCGAGAATCTCTTCAGGCCGCTCGGCAGGCTCACCAGCAATTCCGTGCGATCGGGAAGGAGTATCGGATACACGGCGACCGCCGTCTGGGACACAACATCAAGCCGCGTGGTTCGGGAGCGGGCGGCATCCACGCAATCGTCCTGGAAGTAGTCCCGTAACTCGGCAGCCTTGAGCAATTCTACCGTTTCACGTGCCTCTGCCAGGTAAGGCTCGACGCGATGGCGCAACTTCTGCGACGCCGACGCTGCCCCTTGAAGGAGAAGGTCCACCAGCTCGAAATACACGGGTCCCACCGACTCGCGGAACGACGATCGGGTACTTGAAGAGCCAATCATACAGCTTTTCGAGATTTCTTGGCGAATGGATTGGAGAGTACGAACGGCACGCCTGTATGCCGAAATTGCGCCACCGATTTTGCCCTGCGCCCTGAGCAGGCGGCCCGTTTGCCATTGCCACCGGTAAAGCGATTCGGGGGCGTTCACCTGCTGGGCTGCGAAGGTCGCCCTGCGTGTCAATTGCAAGGCCTCCTGATACCGGTGCTCCTCTTCGTAAAGTTTGCCCAGATACCCTAAGGCGTAGGACCCCGCCCGACGGTCAGCGATGGTCTCAGCGACGACGATCGCTTCATTGAGCGTTTTGGCGGCAAGCAGTAAGAGGACATCATTGGCGTCAGGGAGATGGGGACGAAGACCATTGTAGGCTAGTCCAATGTTACTCAGTCCGTAAGCCTTGTCGTGTGAATCCCCCACGCTCCGCATCTGGTCCCTGGCCATATCAAGCAGTGCCTTGGCCTCCTTATACTGCCCATTTTGCATTGATGCCATAGCCGCATTGGTCAGCGCTCTCGCTCCCAATGCGTGGTTTCCGGTGTTCTTCGCGAGCCTCATGCTTTCCCTATAGGCACCAATCGCTTCGTTGTACTTTTTCTGGGACGTATACAGGTTTCCCAGGTTATTCAGGATGACAGCCGAGAGACCGGAGTTCCGCGACTCCTTCGCCATCTCAAGGCCTTCGTTCAAATACCGATGGGCTTCCTCTGCCGACCCCTTGGCGATGTACACATTCCCGAGGCTCCCCAAGACCGAGGCGATCCGCATCTGGTCCCCCGATTTCTTGGCCAGCTCCAGAGCGAATTCGAGGCTTTTCAAGGCCTTCCCGTATTGGCCAAGAGATTGATATGCCTGGGCTAGGTGGGTCAGCGTTTCACTCTGTTCGTTGGGCTTGCCCGCTTTCTCGTATAACCGGGCAGCCTCGATCCAATTGGACACAGCCTGTTCGAAAGCACCTCGCTGAAACGACCTGAAGCCCTGCTCAACGTATTGCTGCGGTAATGAGAGTTTTGAGGCAGAAGCAGAGTCCGCAAATGCTGGGTCGCAGGACAGGGTGAAAAGATTACCGACATTACAAAGCAAGAGGACCAATACCAGTGATGGCCAAGAAGGCGAACGAGGAGGAGATGGGCACCTGATTTGAATTGGCTCTGTCACGGGAAGCTTTAGACGCGTATCGGTTTCCATGTTTGGAACCGCTCAGCCCCGCCTGTCGGCAGACAGGGTCGGCGTCGGCCATCAGCAAGAGATGGCCAAACAGCCACTTAGGTCCAAGCCAAAAAGTAGGCCCACGATATCTTTCTTTCGCCTTTTTGTCAAGAGATGTGGCGCCTGACCGCTCAGTGCACGGGGGAGGATGTCAAGCACCCGATGGGGCAGCAGGCGTGACAG
>JBHHYG010000416.1:0-3175 GCA_046757445.1 Acidobacteriota bacterium | reverse complement strand
CGACCAAATCTGACCCAAATCTGGGCCCGAACTCTGGGAAGTTATTCCTGCGCTGACCCTTAGTGGGCAGGCAGTCGACGACCGGTGGCCCGCTCGAGGGCGGCGGCGAAGTCCGGATGCAGCTCGAAGCCCTGCGTCAAGGCCTCGACCGCATGCTCCCAGGCAGCCTCCATCTCACCGCGCCGGAAACAGACGACCGCCAGGTTATTGTGGACGAGACCGTCGGCCTTGCCCAGCTCGACAACCCGCTGATAGGCCTCCTCGGCCTTCTCCAGCCGCCCCAGGGCGAGCTCGGTGTGGCCGCGGTTGAGATAGGCATCGGCATAGTCGGGATCCGCCTCGATGGCGCGCTGGCAGTGTCGCTCCGCTTCTTGCAGGTCTCCTTCCCTGGCGTCGATCACACCCAGGTTCACCCAGGCCCAAGCCAGCTGGGGCGACCTGCCCAGCTCCTCGAGGGTCAGCGCCCGGGCACGCAGCAGGTCGCCGGCCATCAGCCAGGCGTACCCGAGCTGTCCACGCACGCCGGCCGACGACGGGTCCAGCTCCAGCGCCCGCTCGAATTCGCCGACGGCATGCCGCCAGCGGCCGGCGCCGAGATCGACCCGGCCGACAACGATATGAGCGAGCGCCGAGCGAGGCCTCAGGGCCAGCGCACGCTTCGCGGCCCTGGCGGCCGTTTCCCTATCGCCCGCCCGCAGCGAAGCTTGTGCCAAGTTCAGCTGGCCATCCCAGTAGTCGGGCTCGCTCCGCGCGGCGCCAAGATAGAAATCGATCGCCTCGTGGAGATGCCCCTCCGCTTCGGAGATCTTGCCCAGGGTATTGAGGGCGGTCGCAGAGTCCGGGTCGCGATCGAGGAGCCGCTTGCTAGCTGCCAGCGCCGCCTCGGCGTCGCCGGCGACGAAGTAGGCGTACCCCAGGTTGGCTAAGGCCAGCGAGCTGTCGGGGTCGATCTGCAAGGCCCGGCGGGCGGTTGCGATCGACGCCTCGGCGTCGCCGGTGTCGGCGTACGCCTTGGCCAGGTTCACAAGCGCGGGGGTGTAGTAGGGCGCCAGCGATATCGCTCGCCGATAGGCCTCGATAGCGCCATCGACATCACCGATGTAGGAGAGCGCGATGCCACGGTTATAGTGAACGTAATAGGCTCGCGGGTGCGCCGAGAGGATCTCATCGTAGAGCTCCAACGCCTCCTCGTAGCGCTGGGAGCGCCGGTAAGCGATGCCTAGCAGCACCCTCGCCTCGAGGAGGTGCGGGCGCAGCCGGGTGATCTGCTTGAGCGCCGCAACGGCCTCACCGTGGCGCCCTGCTTCCAGGTCCAGCTGAGCCAACAGCAAGCGGGCATCGGTATGATCGGGCCCTGCTGCGCCTACCGCCTGCCGGTACAGAACACGGGCCGCCTCGAGCCGGCTGGCAGGAAGTGCAAAGAGCAACGTGCCGAAGCGACGTTCTCTATGCAGGCCGAGAAGCTCGGCATTGAGAGGATCGACGCGTTCGCCGCTGCGGTCCGGATCCATCAGCAGGCCGGCCCCGGCGAGATGAACCGCCCCGAACAGGTGCGCAACCTCGTGGGCCAGCAAACTGCCGGGGCGCGACAGCGGTCGTCGCAGCGAGATCACCGCGTAACCATCCTGGTAGCTAGCCAGCCCACGATTGTCGCCGGAGCCCTTGGTGCCTTGCAGGTAGTCCGGGGTTGCCGCCAGGCCGACGACGATGTCGGCGTCACCCCGCGGCACCGCGCCCATCAGCTCCGACAGGAGGTCGTCGACGGAGGCATCGAGGGTGCCCTCCGGCCAGGGCGTGTTCGTGAGCAGCTGCAGGCGTCGGCCAAGGTAGGGCTCGAGGATCCGATTCGCCTCGCCCAGCGCCCGGGTCAGCTCCTCTGACCAGCTCGGCACCCGGTGCAGTGATGGTGCGACCGCCACCCGCAGGCGAATCGGCTCATGCTGCCAGCTTGCCGAGGCAGGCGATGCTGCCGCGGCAATGAGGGCAACGAGAGCGCCGACACTGGCGACGATGGTGCAAACTCGGTGGCGCATGGGGTCGATCAGTCGCCCTCTCGCCGCACCCACTCGAAGCTGGTGCGGCAAGAGCGACAGTAATACTGGGAGGTCATCAGCAGCGAGCCGAACGTGGAGAGCGACTCGCTGTCGCGACCACCACAAAAGGGGCAGCTGATCCCTCGGGGCAGGCCTCGGGCGTCGACGGGGTCAGTGGATTGGGTCGTTGCCTCGCTGGTATCCGGGCTCGCCTTTCCGGGTTCATCGCCACGGTCCGCCCCGCGACCTCTTCGGTGCTCGCTCGCCGAGCACATTCAGTCCTTGACCCCCATGGCCCGAGCGCTCGCCCCGGTGACCATGGCGAACGACCTGTCGTCGAACCGAGGCGTACCTCGGCGGCGGCTCGCCGGGCTCCAATCATTCCAGTCGATGGACCTTACGAGCTTCCATCCTTCCTTTTCCGCGCGCGCCGGAAACTCTATCGGCGTATGCTCGAAGATCGGCTGCACCTTGGCCAGGTATCTGGCGCGGAGCACGGCGGCCGAGCCGGCAAGGATCCCGGCTTCCATCAACGTATCGAGGCTGTTGCCACCCTCGATCTCGGGACCGAACCAGGCAACGCACTGCGGCCAGGTAACCTCGGTGGCGGCACGCAGTGCCGCGACGGCCTGACCGGGCCCAGCGGCGAGCCGGCGGAACCATGCCTTGGCATGCACGAAATGATAGTGCTCCTCGGCCACCGCCTTGCGCAACCGCTGCGCCAGCGGCTGGTAGCCGCCCGTGGCGGCCGCCTCGAGGTTCACCGTCAGCAGCGTGTCGAGAAGCGCGTTGGCCACCACCAGGTCGATCCAGCCGGCGAAGGGGGCATCCAGCAAGGGCAGGCTGCGCCAGGTGGCGGCGTCGGTGTATCTGGCCTCGTCGCGGGGATCCTCGGGCAGATCATCGAGCACCCCTTGGAGCAGGCGAGCATGGCCTAGCTCGTACTGTGCCATAGCGCTGGCGGCGATGTCCGCCTCCAGCTCGGGTGCACCGGTGCACCACTCGGCGTAGCGCAGCCCCAGTAGCTGCTTGTTGTCGGCAAGCGCCAACAGCCAGTCGGCCAGGTGGCGGCGGGGTTCAGGGTCGAGGTCCTCGGGCCTGCACAGGCCCTTCACCCTCGCACCTCCTTCACGGACCAAGGG
>JBHHYG010000415.1:0-3186 GCA_046757445.1 Acidobacteriota bacterium | reverse complement strand
CGCCTGGGCTCACGATGGTTTCTGCTGTGGCTTGGGGACCTCCGCGGCGACGCTCGCTTCACCCTCGGGCTGGGCCCTGCGCATCTCGACGTTACCCTCGAAGAAGGCACCCTCTGCAAAGAGCACCGCGGGGGCACGCACATCACCTTCGACATGACCCGTGGCACCGACTTCCACCTTCTCGCCGCCGATCGCATCTCCTTCCAGCCTTCCGTGGATGACGATGCGTCGAGCCGACAATTGGGCGGTGACGCTCCCCCCCTCGCCGATGATGATCTCACCATCCACATCGACCGTGCCGGTCAGGGTGCCTCGGCACTCGAACGCACCCTTGCCACGGAGCTCTCCTTGCAGAACGCAGCTGCGGCCCAGGAATGAATAGCCGGGCTCGATCCTCGCCCTCCTACGCGGTCGCGGCGGCGGCTCGAGACCAGAGAGATTTCTTGCGCTCAGCGAACTCCCGGCCTTTGGTTTCTTGCCGAAAATGGACATTTCTGATGGTTCGATCCTTCGACCAAGTGAAGCGGGCAACGGGACTCGAACCCGCGACCTCAAGCTTGGGAAGCTCGCGCTCTACCAACTGAGCTATGCCCGCCCACGGCCCATGCCGGCGGACATCGTACCAAGAATGACCGCCGGCGAAACGGTTTTCTACGCTGCCAACGGCTCGATGCTAGCAATGCCCCTCAAGAGGGTCAACGTTGCGGCCTCCGCGGTGCAGGCAACCATCAGGCGAAGGCTGCATGCCCAGTGATGTCCTGCCCGACGATCAGCGTGTGGATCTGATGGGTTCCCTCGTAGGTGTAGACCGACTCGAGATTCACCATATGACGGAAGGCCTGGTACTCGTCGAGGATGCCGTTGCCGCCCAGGATCTCCCGGCAGGCCCGCGCGGTTCGCAAAGCCATGGCGACGTTGTTGCGCTTGGCCATGGAGATCTGCGGCGGACGGATCGATCCCGAGTCCTTGAGCGTTCCCAGTCGCCAGCACAGCAACTGCGCCTTGGTGATCTCGGTGATGCACTCGACCAGTAGCTCCTGCACCAGCTGCGTGCCGGCGATGGGCTTGCCGAAGGCGATGCGGTTACCGGCGTAGCGAACGGCCTCGTCGTAGCAGGCCATGGCGGCGCCCACGGCACCCCAGGCGATGCCGTAGCGAGCCTGGTTCAAGCAGCTCAGCGGTGACTTGAGCCCACCGCTGCCCGGCAGCAGATTGCCCTTGGGGATGCGACATCCCTCCAGCACCAGCTCGGCGGTGTCGGAAGCCCGTAGCGAGTACTTGCCCTTGACCGGGTGGGCGGTAAAACCAGGCGCGTCGGTGGGCACCAGAAAGCCCCGGATCCCCTCTTCGGTCTTGGCCCATATCACCGCCAGGTCGGCCAAGGTGCCGTTGGTGATCCACATCTTGACGCCGTCGAGTAACCAGCCATCACCGTCGTCCTCGGCACGACTGCGCATGGCAGCGGGATCGGAGCCGGCGTCGGGCTCGGTCAGACCGAAGCAGGCGATCACCTCACCCTTGGCCATCCTCGGCAACCACTCCTGCTTCTGCTCCTCGGAGCCGTAGCGGTAGATCGGGTACATGCACAAGGCACCCTGTACCGAAACGAAGGATCGCAACGCCGAATCGCCGCGCTCGAGCTCCTGCAAGATGAGCCCGTAGGCGATATTGTCGAGGCTGGCACAACCGTACCCTTCGAGGTTGGCACCGAGCAGCCCCATCTCGGCCATTTGTGGCAACAACTCGACCGGAAACGTTCCGGCGCGCTGGTGATCCTCGATGATCGGCAGCACCTTGTCGGCAACGAACTCCCGCACCGTGTCGCGGATCAGGCGTTGCTCGTCGGTGAGCAGGTCATCGAGAGCGTAGTAGTCAACACCTTCAAAGCCAGCCATGATTCTCCTCGCTTGCTGTTCGCGTCACCCGCGTCGCGACACCCGGCAGAGATTCCCCGGCATTGCCCCCACGTGGTCGTCTGCTTGCCGAGGTCGCGTCAGTCGCTCTCGAGTCGAGGGAAGGCGTGGAACGCTGATGAAACAAGATGGCTTCGCTGCGGGGGAAGCCGCACGCCGTGAAACGGAGGCAAGCCGATCCTACCAACGCCGAGCCCCCCGGTCAACGCGATGGGCTCGGCGCAAGTCCTTGTCTGGCAGAGCTTTGGGGCCATTGTCATCCCTAGCCCGAACTTCTCAACGGCTCGTGAAGCGAGCGAGCGTAAGGGTACCGAGGACAAGGCGCGCGCCGGTTCGAGGGCGCAGGCGTTCTCATGCAGTACGTCGAGCCCTCGAGCCAAGCGCAACGCAGTCATCGCCTGCCATTGCGCTTGCGCAGCCGCGAGCTGTTGAGAAGTTCGGGCTAGCTTCCCTGCAGCGACCCGAGCGTGGCATCCTTGTCACATGAACAACAGACCCGCCGTCTATCTCGACTACAACGCCACCGCGCCACTGGCCCCCGAGGCGGCAGAGGCGATCTCTGCCTGGCTGAAGGAGCGCGCCGCCAACCCGTCGAGCCTGCACCTTGCCGGGCAGCAAGCCCGGGCCGCGGTGGAGGCAGCGCGGGCCGATGTGGCCTCCTTCCTGGCCGTGGATCCAGCAGCAGTGGTCTTCACCAGCGGTGGCACCGAGGCGGACAATCTGGCCCTGTGGGGTGCGCTGGGCTGGCCTCCCACGGGCCACCTCGTGGTTTCCGCCATCGAGCACCCAGCGGTGCTGGAGCCGGCGGCGGCACTGAAGCGACTGGGTGTTGCGGTTACTCGCGTCGGCGTCGACGCAGAAGGCATCGTCGATCCCCGAGAAGTGGAGCGTGCCCTGCGCCCCAACACTCGGCTGGTGTCGGTGATGGCGGCCAACAACGAGGTCGGCTCGCTGCAGCCGGTGGCCGAGATCGCCGCCATCGCCCATGCGGCTGGTGCCCTTTTCCATTGTGACGCGGTGCAGGCTGCACCCTGGATGGATCTGGCGCCGCTGACCGCCGTCGCCGACCTGCTGAGCCTCTCCGCCCACAAGCTCGCCGGGCCGGTGGGCATCGGCTGCCTCACCGTGCGGGGCGGCCTCGACCTGCAGGCCTTCGTGCGCGGTGGTGGCACGCTCGTCACCTTCGAGCGCGGCGACGAGCTGGTGATCGAGCGCTTCGGCGTCCCCGTGCGCAACGCATTGGACGGCGTCGGCCAGCCCGATCTGGTCCTGC
>JBHHYG010000414.1:0-3191 GCA_046757445.1 Acidobacteriota bacterium | reverse complement strand
TTCAAACTCCTGGAGCGGTCAATGACCACTTGACAGACCATAGAAGCATCGGGTTTCCTGTTGCGGGCGTGGCAAAGGGCGCGGGCACAAGGCGCGCGCCGGGAGGGTTCCGCAGGCGTATTTGACAATACGTCGAGGAGCCCGAGCAAGCGCAACGCAGCGAACGCGCCCTTTCCCGCGCCCGCAGCAGCAACCCGTTGAGATATGCGGGCTAGCTCGGGATCCGTTCATGATCCGAGCCAGCGTCTCTCAGCGCCGCTCTTGCACCGGCACCCCGAGATCCTTGCAGATTTTCCGTGCGAGGTCCTCGTTGATCTCCCGATGGCGAGGAACGGTCGACACCTTGCGCGCGGTACGGTTGACGTAGACGGTGTGGTTGCCGCCCTCACGGAGGAACTCACAGCCATGTGCTTCGAGATGCCGAATCAGGTCGCGGCGCTTCACGCCGAGACAGTCAGGGGCTCACGGATTACCTCGGCGCCAGCCAGTTCCTCATTGGCTAGGGCCCGGTTGGCTTCCAGTACCAGCGCGCTTGCTTCCTCCAAGTTGGCCCTGGCTTCGTCGAGCGTCTCGCCCTGGGCATTGGCGCCCGGGAGCTCTTCCACGAAGGCAATGTAGCCCTCCGCCACCTTTTGAAACACCGCAGTGAACTGTGCCCTCATACAAACCTCGCTCTGTACTAGCGCCCCCCTGACCTTCGCTACTTTACCTCAGTGGGAGCGTCCGTCAGCGTCTTCATACATCTTGCCCCATCCAGTACCGTCTACGGAACCCGTCGGTGCTGAGCTGGCCGGTACGACACCGGCCGTCGGGCTCTGTCAGGTAGCCGGCATTGCCACAGTGGAGCGGAAGCCAGCAGTATGAGAGATGTCCTCCGGGAACAGCTAAAAACGCTGCAACGAAAGCAGTTGGCCCTTGACGAAAAAATGGAGGTCGCCTAGCATCGTAACTTCGCTTACACGGGAGGCCGGTGATGCGCAGGATCGCCGTCTGTAATCTCAAAGGTGGCGTCGGTAAGACCACCACCACCGTGAACCTCGGCGCCTGCCTGGCGCGCAGCGGCAAGCGAGTGCTGCTGATCGATTGCGACCCACAGGGCAGCCTCACCCACTGGATGCGCGCGGAACCCGACTGCGGCGGCGCCAGCCTCTACGAGATCCTCCGTGGTCAGGGCACCGTCAGCGCCGTCGCTCGACCGACGCGCTGGTCGAACCTGTGGGTGGTTCCCTCGTCACCGAAGCTGATCGACATCGATCGGGGCGCCCTGGCTGGCGAGAGGGTGCTCTGGGCGCGGATGTCGTCGGACTACGATTTCGCTCTCTTCGACTGCTCTGCCTCACCCGGCGTCGTCTTGACCAACGCGCTGACCGCCGCCGACTGGGTGATCGCGCCGGTCCAGGCGAAGGGGCTGGCACTCGGGGGCCTGGCACGGCTGCTCGAGGTCGTCGATGAGGTGCGCGAGCGCGGCAACCGGCAACTCGCCCTGGCCGGGATCGTGATTTGCCTGTACGACGCCCGTACTCGCATTTCCCGACTGGTGCTGGGACAGCTCCGGGCCCGCTATGACGAGCTGGTCTTCGACACCCTGGTGCACGAGAACGTGCGGCTCACCGAAGCGGCTGACCGGCGCTTGCCCATCACCGACTATGATCCTCTCTGCCGGGGCGCGGCCGAGTACTCTGCCCTGGCTTTCGAGGTGCTGGCGCGGGAGCGTCGCACCGCCAGCCTGCAAGCTCCTACCTCCCTCGCTGCCAGGTTCGGTCCTCTCTCCGTCGCGGCCAGGGGATCCCGCGCCCAGGTAACCGCCGTTCAGCGGGCAGAAGCGCCGCGTGCCGTAGCAGGGGTGTAACCCGCCACATCTTGCCGCAATCAGCTACTTGGCGCCGCTTTCATCCCCGCCACTGGCCGCTGGCCGGCTGGGTGCTGTTGAGTCTTGGCGCCAATGCCCTGCGGGTCGACTACACCCTCGGGGCTTTCTCCTTCGCACCCGCCATCGCCCTGCTCTCCGGCACCTGGCTGGGCCACCGCCGCGGCGCCCTGAGCCAGGCCCTCGCCACCGGTTGCCTCGCTGCCCTCTCCGTGCTGCTGCCGGGCACCGTGCCCGGTAACGAGTGGGGTTTTCACCTCGGTCACATCGCCGCCGCCATGGTCGCCGGCCGCATCGCCCCGCCCGACGACGCCGGCGCTCACCCTCGAGGAAGAGTCAAGCTGGTGGTCTGGAGCACCGCTGTGCTCACCGCCATGGTGATCTGGCGTTCAGGGTTCCAGATTGCTCCGCCTCCCGCCGGCAGATACTTCGTCCTCACCTTCCTGATGGCGGCCGTCATCGTCCTCTTTTACGCCTGGCGATTGCTCCCCGAGCCCGCTCGGGTCCTCGGTTACGCCTATTGCCTGTTGCCCTATTACGCCCTCGGTCTGGGGTGGACCTGGGGCTTCGCCCACGCCGTGCCGGTGCTGGCGCGGGCGATCGACACGCCGACCTCAGCGGCGGCCATTCTCTTCCACGGTTACCTGACGCACCTTCCTGGCGACCTCATCGGCATCGTCGTCATCGCCTATCTCGTCTGCGCCTTCGATCGCGCGGATATCGGGGAGCTGTGGCAACATTGACCGATTTCGCCAGGCGCTGCTATAGTAGGTGTTTCCGCTGTCGACGGTGCGCCGCCTTCCCGTTGCGGCGTGCGGCCCTGCTCAGGGCAACAGAACCACAGGAGAGAAGGCGCGTAGCTCAGCTGGTAGAGCGCTACCCTGACGCGGTAGAGGTCGTCGGTTCGAGCCCGGCCGCGCCTACTCTTAGGCGGCGCCCGGGGTGCGCCGCTTATTCCCCACTACGTTTTCAACATGCCGGACTCCGTTGAAATCAAAATCGGCCAGCAGCAGCACCGTATCGCTGCCGGCAAGACCCCCGCAGAGGTGCTCGACGAGTTCGCGCCCGAGTGGCTCGAGCGCGGCATTGCCGTGCGCCTCAACGGTGCGGTCTTCGATTTCCACACGCCGCTGCGCCGGGACGGAGAGCTGCTCTTGGTCGACCCGACCGGGGATCCTGAGAAGGCCCTCGAGATCTGCAGGCACACCAGCTCGCATGTGCTGGCACAGGCCGTCAAGCAGCTTTATGACGACGTCATGGTCGGCATCGGGCCGCCGACCCGTGAGGGTTTCTACTACGATTTTCTGCGCCCCGAGCCCTTTAC
>JBHHYG010000413.1:0-3204 GCA_046757445.1 Acidobacteriota bacterium | reverse complement strand
GCACCCTTTCCCACGCCCTCGCGACGCAACCCGTTGAGAAATGCGGGCTAGCAGGCTGGCAAGCATCAGGGTCGGGCAGATAGGCGGTTGCCCCTGAGAACGTTTTGCAGAAAACGGCCGGTGTGGGAGATTTTCTCCTCGGCCACCTTCTCGGGCGGGCCCACGGCCACTACGTTACCGCCGCCATCGCCTCCTTCTGGCCCTAGATCGATGATCCAGTCAGCGCATTTGACGACTTCCAGATTGTGCTCGATAACGACTACGGTATTGCCTTGTTCCACCAGCAAGTCGAGAACCCCAAGAAGCCTTCGAATGTCCTCGAAGTGCAGGCCCGTCGTGGGCTCATCGAGGATGTACAGCGTCGAGCCAGTGGCTCGCTTGGCCAGCTCCTTGGCCAGCTTGACTCTTTGCGCCTCGCCGCCCGAGAGCGTCGTCGCCGGCTGACCGAGGCGCAGGTAACCGAGGCCGACATCGCGCAGGCTTTCTAGCTTGCGGGCCACCGCCGGAACGTTCGCAAAATGCTCCAACGCATGCTCGACGGTCATATCGAGCACGTCAGCGATGCTCTTGCCCCGATAGTGAATCTCCAAGGTCTCGGCGTTGTACCGGCGACCGTTGCACTGCTCGCAGGGAGCGTAGACATCCGGCAGGAAGTGCATTTCGATCTTCCGCAGCCCCCCGCCTTCACAAAGCGGACAACGCCCCTCGGCAACATTGAAGGAGAAGCGCCCGGGGCCGTAGCCCCGCACCTTGCTCTCCGGTAACGAAGCGAAGAGCTGCCGGATAGGGGTGAAGGCCGAGGTGTAGGTGGCGGCGTTGGAGCGCGGCGTGCGGCCGATGGGATCCTGACTGATGTCGATCACCTTGTCGATGGCCGCGGCGCCCTCGATGCCCTCGTGTGGCCCAGGCACAGCGACCGCATCGTAGAGGGATCGGGCTAGCTCACGGTAGAGGATATCCTGGATCAAACTGCTCTTGCCTGACCCCGACACTCCAGTGACGACGATGAAACAACCGAGCGGTAACGACACGTCGATCGATCGCAGGTTGTGATGCTTCGCACCCCGCACCGTCAACCAAGTGGGTCCGCCATCGGCGCGGCCTTGCGGCTGGCGGCGTTCAGCTGGTATCGGAATGGTGCGCCTGCCCGACAAATAGGCGCCGGTCAGCGAATGCGGATCGGAGGCGATGGCATCCGGCGGGCCTTCGGCCACCAGGTAGCCGCCCTGCTCACCGGCACCCGGACCCAGATCGACAACCCAATCAGCACTCCGTATGGTTTCCTCGTCGTGCTCGACCACGATGACGGTATTGCCCTGGTCGCGGATCATGTGCAGCGCGTCCAGGAGCCGCCGGTTGTCACGCTGGTGCAGTCCTATGCTCGGCTCGTCGAGAACATACAGCAC
Source organism: Acidobacteriota bacterium (assembly GCA_046757445.1). Taxonomy (GTDB): domain Bacteria; phylum Acidobacteriota; class UBA890; order UBA890; family UBA890; genus JBHHYG01. Next base: position 1,798 of record JBHHYG010000413.1, on the reverse strand, counting down.
CCCCCGCAACCGCGTGCCGATCTGGGTCGCCAGCCGAATCCGCTGGCTTTCACCTCCCGCCAGGCTCGCCGTCGGTCGGTCGAGGCTCAAGTACCCGAGGCCGACCTGGCGTAGGAACTGCAAGCGCTCCTGCAGCTCCTTTTGCAGCTGCTCTGCTACCGGCCGAAGCCTGTCGGCAACCTCGATCGTCTCGACGACCTGCAGAGCGCGATCCACCGGCAAGGCCGTGAGTTCGGCGATCGAGAAGCCACCCACGCGCACCGCCAGGCTCTCGGGACACAGCCGCTGGCCGCCACAATCGACACAAGAAACCTCTCTCATATAGGTTTCCAGCTGTCGCGCAGCACGCCCTGGTCGCGTCTGCTCGTAGCGAGCCGCGAGGATCGGGACCACGCCCTCGAAGCCCCTCGCCAGCCGGGCGTCGAGGAGGTCGGCTTCAACCTCTAGGCTCAACGGCTTGCCGCCAGCGGGCCCCTCGAGAACTAGACAGCGCAGATCGGCGGGCAGCAGCGACCAAGGAGTGTCAGCAGGGACCCCGAAATGTTGGCACAGAACCGTGAAGAACCGCTGTGGATAGCTGGAGCCGCGCCAGGGTGCGATGGCCCCTTCAGGAAGGGGCCGCTGTGGATCGGGCACCAGGAGATCCGCAACGAACTCCCACACTGTTCCCAGTCCCTGGCAGCGCGCGCACGCACCTCGTGGGCTGTTGAAGGAAAAGGACGCTGGGGTGAGCTCGGGAACGCTGATCTCGCAGTGAGGACAGGAGAGAGTGCGTGAGAAGAGCTGATCGCCCTCGCCCAGAACATTGATCATCACCAGTCCATCCGCCAGCTGTAAGGCGTTGTCGATAGCACCGTGCAGGCGCCTGCGGATGGCGGAGCGTAGGATCACCCGATCTACGACGATCTCGATGTCATGCCTCTGTTGCCGACGCAAGGCGACAGGCGCGCCGATCTCCTGAACTCTTCCATCGATACGCGCACGCACATAGCCACTGCGGGCCAGGCGAGCCAGATCGGCTTTGAACTCACCCTTTCTTCCCCGCACGATGGGTGCCAGCACCTGAATCCGTGCCCCCGCCGGCAGCCGCATGACCTGCTCGACGATCTGCCCCGTCGTCTGAGAGTGCACGGGTCGGTCACATTTGGGGCAGTGGGGCGTGCCAACGCGAGCGTAGAGCAGGCGTAGAAAATCGTACAGCTCGGTGACGGTCCCTACCGTCGAGCGAGGGTTCTTGCTGGTGGTCCTCTGCTCAATGGCGATCGCCGGTGAAAGCCCTTCGATGCTCTCCACATCGGGCCTCTCCATTTGCTCCAGGAACTGGCGCGCGTAGGCCGACAGCGATTCCACATAGCGCCTCTGGCCCTCGGCATAGAGGGTATCGAAGGCCAGCGACGACTTGCCCGACCCGGATAGCCCGGTGATCACCACCAGGGAGTAGCGCGGTAGATCGAGATCGAGGTTGCGCAAGTTGTGCTGGCGGGCGCCGCGGATGCGGATACAGTCGACCAATTGTGGGAATGATGGACCTTGCATGGGAGAACTATATTGTTCTATATAATGTGATATTCTTCTATATCATAGTAGTTCATTCCATCTCATCTGGCCGCCTGGAGAGCGCTGCCAGGGATCGAGACGGGCCCGCCTGGACTAACCCGAGCTCTCCAACGGCTCGCGGCTGCGCGGGCGCCAAGGTCGCGATGACTGCGTTGCGCTTGCCCCGAGCGGGTCGAGGTACGTACCTTGTCCTCGCGACCCTGGCGCCCGCTCGCTTCACGAGCCGTTGAGGAGTTCGAGC
>JBHHYG010000412.1:0-3210 GCA_046757445.1 Acidobacteriota bacterium | reverse complement strand
TGTCCTCACGGCCCTTGCGCCCGCTCGCTTCACGACCCGTTGAGAAGTACGGGCTAGCCCGCCCCGAAAAAGAGATCGTTGCCCCCGGAAGCATTTTTGGGGGCCCTCCATGATGCCAAGCCCACATCGGGCACAACTCTCTCTACTCGATCAGCGATCGCAGCAGGGGTTCGAGCAGGCGCCAGACGTTGTCGGCGACGATGCGCTGGCCCTCGCCGTTGGGATGGATGCCGTCGGCCTGGTTCAGCTCGGGCCGGGCGGCGACACCGTCGAGAAGAAAGGGGATGAGCAGCGCATGGTTGCGCTCGGCCAGCTGCGGAAAGATCGACCGGAACTCGGCGGTGTACTCCTGGCCCAGGTTAGGAGGCGCCAGCATGCCGGCGATGATGATCCTGACCCGGGGATTCGTCTGCCGCACCCGGTCGATGATCGCCTGCAAGTTCTGTCGGGTATCGGCCAGCGGCAGACCCCGCAGCGCGTCGTTGGCTCCCAGCTCCAGCACCAGCACCTCGAAGGGCGAGCGCAGCAGCCAGCTGATGCGACGTAGCCCGCCGGCCGAGGTCTCGCCGCTGACGCCGGCATTGACGACCCTGAAGTTCCAGCCGCGGGCATCGATACGCTCCTGCAACAAATGGGGAAAGGCCTGGTCTGGCTGCAGGCCGAGGCCGGCGGTGAGGCTGTCGCCGAGACAGAGAACGGTCTTGGCGGCCGGACCCCCCGTGGCGGTTGTGCTAGCACCGCCGGCAGCGGCGCCGGTGAGCGGCAAACAGCACGCCATGACGGTCAGCAGGGCGGCGGTGGCCAGCGACGAAGGTGCCCCCCGAAGGCCAGCCGCGTGTCGGCCGGCGCTGCCGCCGCCGGCCGCAAGGCGATGCGCGCCCATCGACCCGCTACACACCTCCTGTAGCGCTGAAGACATCTCTCTCCCGCGAAGTCGGTGCAAATGCTTCGATCGGAATAGTATATAGACTCATCCCCGGCCCCAGTTTTCCACAATCCCCCTCAACCACCGGTGCTAATGCGGGTAGGCTGCAAACACGAGCTGGAACAGTTCACCCTCTAGCCCGAGCTTCTCAACGGGTCGTGAAGCGAGCGGGCGCAAGGGCCGCGAGGACAAGGCGCGTGCCGGTTCGAGGGCGCAGGCGTACTCGTACAGTACGTCGAGCCCTCGAGCCAAGCGCAACGCAGTCATCGCGGCACTCGCGCTCGCCCAGCCGCGAGCCGTTGAGAAGTTCGGGCTAGATCCGCGCCCCACCTCCGAGACGCAGACGCGACCGCCGATGAGCCAGCCTCCGCTGTTGCAGGCAAACAACCTCTGCAAGAGCTACCGCTCCGGCGATCGCTGCCTCAAAGTCCTCGAGTCGGTGTCGTTCGCCGTCGCCGAGGGATCGAGCTGCGCCATCGTCGGGCCCTCGGGTAGCGGCAAGACGACGCTGCTCGGCTTGTGTGCCGGCCTCGATCGACCGACCTCTGGATCCGTCACCCTCAACGGCATCCGGCTCGAGGAGCAGGACGAGGACGAGCTGGCTCGCATCCGCAATCAATACGTCGGCTTCGTCTTTCAGACCTTCCAGCTGATCCCCACGCTCACCGCCCTCGAGAACGTCATGGTGCCGATCGAGCTGCGCGGCGCCCGCCGGGTGAGGGGACGGGCCAGCGAGCTGCTGGAGCTGGTCGGCCTGGGCGACCGTCTCGACCACTACCCGGCACAGCTGTCGGGGGGCGAGCAGCAGCGCGTCGGCCTGGCCCGCGCCTTCATCAACGAGCCCAAGATCCTCTTCGCCGACGAGCCCACCGGTAATCTCGATGCCGAGACCGCAGAGCACGTGCAGGAGCACCTCTTCGAGCTCAACGAAGTGACCGGCACGACGCTGTTGCTGGTGACCCACAACCTGGAGCTGGCGAGGAAGGCCGCCAGAATCATCCGACTGCGGGGCGGCAAGGTGGTGGAGGGGACCGAAGGGAACAAGCTGATCGCGGATTCCCGGCCCGGCGGGCCGATCGACGAAGGCACGCCAGGGCCCCTGGACGTCGACGCGACCGGTGTCACCCCCGGCAGCTCGAGGCCCCTTTCCGTCGCCCACACCACAGACTCGACAGCGAGCGCCGATGAGGAATAGGCAACGATGAGATCGCTCTTCCAGCGCTGGGTTTGGGCGATGGCCTGGCGGGACAGCCGCGGCAGCCGGCGGCGGTTGCTGCTGTACGTCTCCTCCATCGCCGCCGGGGTCAGCGCCCTGGTGGCCATCGGCTCGTTCCAGGCCAACCTGAAGCGCGCCATCGAGGAAGAAGCCAAGACCCTGCTCGGCGCCGACCTGTCGATCTCGAGCCGCGCCCCCTTCAGCCCGGAGGCCGAGAAGTTGCTTTCCTCGCTCGGCGGTCAGCAGTCGCGGCAGGTGCAATTCTCCTCGATGGCCGCCTTCCCCAACGGCGGCTCCCGGCTGGTATCGGTGCGGGCGATGGCGGGCGAGTTTCCCTACTACGGCGAGTTCGAGACGCTGCCGGAGGCCGCCGCCCACTCCTTTCGTGGGGGTGCCAACGCTCTGGTGGAGGAGAACCTACTGTTGCAGTTTGACGCCGAGGTCGGCGACCAGATCAAGCTGGGCACCATGAGCTTCCGCATCGGCGGCCGCTTGCAGAAGGTCACCGGCGAGCTACCCGCCGCCGCCTTGATCAGCCCCCGCGTCTACATCCCGCTGAGATATCTGGATCAGACCGGCCTGATCCAGCCCGGAAGCCGCGCCCTCTACACCGCCTACTTCAAGTTAGAAAAGGGCACCGACGTGGGCGCCCTGGTCGAGGAGCTGCGGCCGGATCTTCAGAGACAGCGTCTTCGATACGACACCATCGAGCGGCGCCAGAGCAGATTCGCCGAAACCCTCTCGAACCTCTCCGAGTTTCTCCTGCTGGTGGGCTTCGTCGCCCTGATCCTCGGCTGCATCGGCGTGGCCAGCTCCATCCACCTGTATGTGGTACAGAAAGTATCGACGGTGGCGGTGTTGCGCTGCCTCGGCGCCGGCTCCCGGCAGGCCCTGTGCATCTTCCTCGTCCAGACCCTGGCCATGGGCCTGGTCGGCGCCGTGCTGGGCGCTGCCGCCGGAGTGGGCATCCAGGCCTTGCTTCCCGAGGTCCTGGGTGGATTCCTGCCGGCAGAAATTCCTTTCTTCATCTCCTGGAAGGCAATCGCCGAAGGGGTCGTCGCCGGCGGCT
>JBHHYG010000411.1:0-3224 GCA_046757445.1 Acidobacteriota bacterium | reverse complement strand
CGATGCAGCACTCCTCGGTCAGGAAGGCGACGGTCTGCGCCATCGCCTCATAGTTGGTCGAGCAGAACAAGGTGGTGGATTGACGGCGCTGTTGCACCAGATCCACCGCGATCAGCCGGTGCAGGTGGTGCGACAGGGTCGAGCGGGCGGCGCCGGTGCGCCTTTGCAGCTCCCCGACCGCCAGGCCGTGCGGCCCCGCCCGGACCAGGATCCGGTAGATCTCGAGCCGGGTCGAATTGCCGAGCGCTTCGAGCCGGGCGGCGATCGTCTCTGTGTTCATGGCCGGTGAGCCTAGCAGCCGTCGGCGGACATTGAAACGCTATTCCCAGGAATAACGTTGTAACGACGTCGCTGGTGTCCGCAGCGCGATGAGGTGGCCATTGTGCTACGCCTGGTGGTACGACCAGGCGCACATCCCCGGCCGGGCCGGGTGCGCCAGTGCCTCGTTGGCCTCGCCCGCAGGGAACACCCGCGGACTGATGATCATCAGGGCCCGACGGAAAGCTCACGCCATGTGGTGAGCGGGCGCCTGTAGGAGGCATAATCAGGGCGATTCGAAACGCGCGGCGTCATCTATCTGGGCGATGCTGTTGACGCTCTGTCCGTGCGCCGCGGACGGAAGCCCCGACCGAGGCGGGTCGATACTGAAAGAGGGCAGAGCACCTATGTACCCCGGACTGTATGCGCGCAGCAAGCCGAACGAGCCGGCGGCGATCGCCGCGACCAGCGGAGAGCAATTGAGCTGGCAGGAGCTCGACGAGCGCTCGAACCGGCTGGCCCGGCTTCTCCATGCCATGGGGCTGCGGCGCGGCGACAACTTTGCCGTGATGCTCGAGAATCACCTGCGCTACTTCGAGGTGGCATGGGCGGCTCTGCGCTCGGGACTCTACCTCACGGCTGTCAACCGCTATCTCACGACCGAGGAGGCCGGCTACATCGTCAACGACAGCGGTGCTCGCCTGCTGGTCACCAGCAAGCGGCTGGCCGCGGTGGCTGAAGGGCTCCAGGCGCATGCGCCGCGCTGCGAGCGATGGATGATGATCGACGGCGCCGAGCCGGGCTACGAGGCCTACGAGGAGGCCATCGCCGGCTATCCGGCCGAGGCGCTCAGCGACGAGCCCGGGGGCGGCTTCATGCTCTACAGCTCCGGAACGACGGGGCGGCCCAAGGGTATCAAGCGACCGTTGCCCGAGGGCTCGGTCCGCGACGAGCCCGTGTTACCGATCGTCGAGCTGATGAAGGGGCTCTGGGACTTTTCGCCGGACACCGTGTACCTCTCGCCGGCACCGCTATACCACTCCGCACCGCTGGCCTTCACCACCATGGCCCAGTCGATCGGGGGCACGGTCATCATGATGGAGCGGTTCGACGCGCTCGCCGCCCTGGAGTGCATCGAGCGATACCGGGTCACCCACACCCAATGGGTGCCCACCATGTTCTCGCGGATGCTCAAGCTCCCCGAGGCAGACCGGACTCGAGCGGAGAGTATGAGTATAGGAAGAACAAAGGGCCGAAAGGGGGGGATCAGAAAGTACGGCAGACCGGCAGCGAGGGCCTGGGAAATGGTCCGGCACCGAGGGCGGGCGACAGAGGCCGTGCGCTGACAACCCTCGAGTGCATGGCTGACCGATGATGAGGCGGATCCTGACGGGGTTTTCTCGCGGTCGAGCGGATGAAGCGGGCTGGGAACTCGATGCTGCTATTGCCGGGGCGCACTCAGCCCATGGTGGGTGGGCCGAAGCGAGTTCGGATGTATTCCTTCGTGCTCTCCGGATTCAGCTTCACCGTGCCGGGACCGCTGCGCACGAAGAAGTCACCGTCCGGGGCCGACTCCATCCCTTTCCATTTGAGAAACACGGGCTCCGGGCTGCGTTGGCAGCTCACCACACAGACAGTCTTGCCCTGCACGATCTGCACCTTGGGATCGATGCAAGTGCCAGCGCGGTCTCCCAGGCCATTGCGGGTGACCTGGGCCAGATGACGCATGAACTTGTCGTCGTTTTCGAGCTGGTCGTGCTCGACGCCGACGATGGCGCCGTCGTCCGCCACGCCGATCAGGAGGTCACCGCCGTCGGTGTTGAGAAACGCCGCAATCGTCTTGAGGACTGCGTGCGTGATGCGCTTGTCGTCCTTCCGATCTTCTTTCAGGTTCCAGCGCAGCGTCGACTTGAACTCCAGCGTCTTCGACTCGCCGCGCTGAATCAGCTCCTCGGCATTGCGATGGGCGCGCAGGTACTGGTCGAAGAGGAAGTTCTTGACCGCCTCGCCGAAGGCGCGGTCGTCGGTGATGCGCTTGTAGAGGTCGAAGTTCGAGTCGACGATCTCCTGGATGACGTGCTCGACCTTCTGGTCGAAGGTGAGCCGGACGTTCTCGCGGGTGTTGACTCGCGCCGCCGCGTCGAGCGCCGCGTCGTCGTCGAGCTTCTCCATCATCTGACCGAGTGTCACACGGTGCTCGGGTCCGAGGTTGAGCCCAAAACGCTCATTCAGTTCGGCGATGATGCGCGACAGCGTCTCCAGATCTTCCCCATCGACCTCGTATCTGCCCTTGGTGCTCACCGGGTCCAGCACGCCTGGCCGACGTTCCAAGGGGATCTTGCCGCTACCGGTTTGCTGGATCCGATAGGACTCCATGTCGATGTTCTGCTGCACCTCGCGCGGCAGCTCGGCCCGATCGGCGGGCAACAGGCGCCGCAGGTACCGCGCAAAGACGTAGAGCTTCTCGAGGTCGGCATCGGCGAACGTGAGCACCTGCGCCAAGAAGGCATAGAGCCGAACGTAATCCGTGAGCTGACCGCGGAATCCCTGTTGCTCGTCCTCTCCCAGCTCCCCGAAGCGCTCGACCACAGGCGCGAGCACGCGGTACAGGCGATCCTGCTTTGCCTTGGCGTCGAAGTAGACCTTGGCGAAGGCATCCACGTCGGCCTGGGTATAGACCGGGAAGCCGGCCAACCGCGTCTGGATCTCGTAGGGCAGGTTCGGATCGGTCGCCTCCGAGAGCAGCGTCGTCTCGTAGTAGGGCTCGAAGGCGGCCTTGACCTCGTCGGACTCGTTGGCGAAGTCGAGCACCATCGTGCCCTTCTTCTCGGGGTGGGTGCGGTTCAGCCGCGAGAGCGTCTGCACGGCATTGACGCCGCCGAGCTTCTTGTCCACGTACATCGTGTGCAGGAGCGGCTGATCGAAGCCGGTCTGGAACTTGTTGGCGACGATCAGGAAGCGGTACT
>JBHHYG010000410.1:0-3227 GCA_046757445.1 Acidobacteriota bacterium | reverse complement strand
TCAACCTTGTTTTCTTTATATTCGGCGCCGAACAACGACTGCAGTCGCAGTTCCTCCACGTGCATGGCTGGCCAGTAAAAAGCGACATACAGGCCGACAAAGGTCAGCAACCACCAGTAGGTGTTCTCGACCGCCAGGGCGAGGCCTGTACCCATCAACAGGCTGCCGACGTAGAGGGGGTGTCGGACGATGCGATAGGGTCCTGTGCAGGCCAACGTTACGTTACGCCGTATGTGGCCGGCAGCCCACAGACGCAGCAGCTGTCCCGCCAACACCATCGCCCCGCCGACGAGCAGCCTGTCTGAGTCGGGAGCACTGAAGGCCACGTAGGCGACGGCAAACAGCATGGTCGCATGTACCCGGTGATGGGCGGCCCATCGGCGCCAGCGTCTCGGCAACTCTCGGGTCATAGCGACGCTTCAGCCGGTCCTGGCCAGCGGTGCCTGTAGACGAGCCTCCGCTGCTCCGGCGACCGCCTCGATACTCAGCTCTTGCAAGCACTGGCGAGTGCCGATCGGGCACCGCCGCTGATGGCAAAAAGAGCAGGGGAGGCGGGTGAAAACGGCGCTATCCTGGGCACTCCAGGAGCCGTTCCGAGATGGATCCGTGGGGCCGAACAGGCCAACCACCGGTGTCTCGCAGGCGGCCGCCAGATGGAGTGGGGCGCTGTCACCGCCGACGAACAAGGAGGCCCTCGACAGCAAGGCAGCCAGCTGGGTCAATGTCGTGGGAAAGGCCAGATGGCTCCGGTTACCCGTTCGGGTCGCCAGAGCCTCCACCTGCGACCTCTCGCCCGGGCCCCATGTCCACAGTAGCGACAACCCCGTTCGCCGTATGAGGGCGCGCCCGAGGCCCGCGAAGCGCAGGGGCGGCCAGCGCTTGCTCGGCCAGTTGCTGGCCGCATGGATGATCATGAAGCGCTTCACCCCGAGCTTGTGCAGGCGGGCGTCGACGTAGGCCTCATCGTCGCGGTCGGTGAGCGGAGGAAAGCAAAGCTCACCCGCGCAAACACCGGCCGCCTCGGCGAGCGCCGTGGCTAGCCGAATGACGTGCGCGTTGCGGCGGACTTCCTTGGCCGAGGTGCGGTAGAAGCGAGCGGCGAGGGGTTCCCGCAGGTTGGCTCGCGCATAGCCGATGATCGGCGCGCCGGAGAGAGCACCGACGACCGCCGACTTCAACAGCCCCTGGAAATCGAGGGCGAGTTCGTATCGTTGCCGACGCAGAAAGGTGAAAGAGCCCCGCATCTCGGCCACCGTCCGCCTGCTGCACCAGGCCTGGCGCCAGCGCTGCGTATCGAGGACATGAACCAGCAGGGGGCCCGGCAAGCGCTGGACCAGTGGTGCGGCAGCCGGTTCCACCGCCCATCCCAGGAGGGTGGAGGGCCAGCTCCGGCGGAGTGCCATGAAAGCGGGCAGGGTGTGGATGACGTCGCCGATGGAGCTGAGCCGGATCAGCAGTGCGCGTTCGGGCGGACCCTCGGTCACTGTGGAGCCACCCGGATCTTATCGAGAATGTCGTGGCTATGATGGTCCTTGGGGCCTCCGACGATGGCCATGCGCGCGCCTACATCGCGCACGGTTGCCGCCTCCGGAACACCACCCGCATAGTCCGTCCCTTTGCAATGGACATCGGGCCGCAGAAGCCGGATCAGGTGATCGGCCGTCGGCTCGGGGAAAATAGTGACGAAGTGCACAGGCGACAGGGCCGCCACCATCTCGGCCCGGGCGCTGGCGGGAAACACCGGCCTTCCTTGTCCTTTCAGCTTCCGCACCGTGGAGTCGTCGTTGACACCGACTACGAGCAGATCCCCCTCAGCCCGCGCCGCCAGCAGGTACCGTAGGTGACCCACATGCAGTACGTCGAAGCACCCGTTGGCCAGAACAACGTTCAGGGCATCGGTACGGCGCCGCTCGCCCAGGTGTTGTGCCAGGGCTTCCGGCGACATGATCCTTGCCGCGTCGGGTATCACGAGCCTCGCTCGACGGCCTCAGCGAGCTCTTGTTGGGAGATCGTGGCCGTGCCTCGCTTCATCACTGCCAGACCTCCTACGACGTTGGCCAATCGAGCCGCCTCCAGCGTCGTGGCGCCGGCCGCCAGTCCGAGGGTGAAGACGGCGATCACCGCGTCGCCAGCGCCGGTGACGTCTGCGATTTGATCCGATCCGTGGATCGGCAAATGCACGGTTGGTCCCGAGCGCTCGAAGACCGTCATGCCACAAGACCCACGAGTGATCAGCAGGGCCTCACAGCCTAGCCGGTCAAGCAACTCCTCACCGGCAGGCTGCAAGTTTTCCGGGTGCCCGTCGAGCTGAACCATCATTGCGCGCTCGACCTCGGCTTCGTTGGGTGTCGCGGCGGTGACGCCTCGAAACTCGAGCAATGCCGACCTCGAGTCAAGCGTCACGGGTAGAGAGCGCTTACCGAGGTGACCGTGGAGCTCGCTGTAGAGGCTCCCATCGACGCTGCCGAGCCCGTAGTCGGAGATCAGCATGGCATCGATGTTGTCGAGGCCAGCAGCCAGTGCGCCGACCAGCCGTTGTTCGGTCTCCTCGTTGCGCGGCCAGGGTTGGTCCTCGTCGATACGCAGAACCTGTTGTCGAACTGTGTGGTGTCCTCCCGCCATTACCCGTGTCTTCACCGGCGTGTGAGCGTCTTGCCGCAGGATGAGCTCATCTGTGGAAACCCCTCCGGCAGTCAGCGCTGAACGCAACGTCTTGCCCACATTCTCCTCGCCCAGGTAGCCCATGGCTGTCACCCGGGCACCAAGACCGGCAGCGTTCATCATGGCATTGGCTGCGCCGCCCGGTCGCACCTCTTCCGACTCGTAGCAGAGGACCAGCGCCGGGGCTTCGCGCGACACCCTGGTCGTGGAACCGTAGAGAAACCTGTCGGCGACGATGTCGCCCCAGACCGCAACCCGGATACCCGAGAACCGCTCGATCCATGGGCGCAAGGTAACCAGAGGCGGCAAGCTGGAAGAAGGAGAGACGGGCATGGCTTCCGGAACGCAGGCTGCTACCCATACAGGGCAGGCTGCAAGAGAGAGGCTACGTTACGTTGCAGCAAGGCGAGCGTCAACTAACCCGCATCTCTGATCGCCCTGCTGCGGGCGCGGGCTAGCCCCTGTTATCGGGGTCGAGGCACGTAGGGGGGCTTGCGGAGAGGCGGGGGGGGGGGGGGGGGGGGGGGGGGGCGCGCCCCCCCCCCCCGCCCCCCCCCCCCCAACCC
>JBHHYG010000409.1:0-3235 GCA_046757445.1 Acidobacteriota bacterium | reverse complement strand
GCTCCTTACCCAGTGGGCGCGAAAGTGCAAGCTTGCGCCGGCGCCGAAGAAGAGCAGGCCGAGGCCGATGCCGTTCCAGGGCAGAGGGATCAGCCCGTGCAGGAGTGCGGCGAGACGTGCGCCAATTCCCCAGGACGGACCTGCTATGCCGACAACGACGCCAACCAACAGCCAGCCGTACGCTCGCAGCGCCGCCATGACAACCTCCCTCTTTGCCTGTGCCCCGCGACAGCCACGCGCGGTATTCTGGCCGTTACTCGGTTTCTAGTTCAGGCGCGCCACCAGCTCCATCTTCGCCCGGTAGGCCTCGATGTAGTCCGGAAGTATCTCCATGGCTGCATCGAGCTCGGCAATCGCCTCGTACCAGCGGCCTAGCTTCTCGTATACCCGGCCGAGGTTGAAATGCGGGAAGTGTTTCGACGCGTAGCGCTCCGCTTTAAGGGCGCGCTTGAAGTAGGGGATCGATTCCTCGGCCCGATCGAGCTCGATGAGGTAGGCACCTATGTCGTTCCAGGAGTTGCCGAACTCCGAGTCGATCTCGATCGCCCGGTGGCATTCCGCAATCGCTTCGTGATAGCGACCTTGAAAAGAGTAGGTCCAGCCGAGGAATGTGTGGGCCTCGGGAGTCGGGAGAATGTCGATCGAGGCCTTGTACAGGGCTACCGCCTCGTTGAGATCGCCGGCAAGCTGACGCTGATAGGCATGTTGCCATATCCGCGTGGCGCGCTCCTGCTCCTCCCGGGCTACGATGCCTCGATTCTGGTCGGCGGGTGTCTTGGTCATGGCTCAGTCTGCTTGTGGGCAACCTATCAGAAGCTTCCAGCCTCCTGCCAGAGGTACATCATAGTGACACGCTAATCCCCGATGCTGCCATCGCTGTGCGCATACTCGGTGCGGGCGCAGAGCTGGTCATTCGGATATCCTGAGGATCTGGCTCGAGAAAGGAGCTGCAATGCTGGTCGAAGTTAGACTGTTCGCTCGCCTTCGCGAACTTTGTGGCTGTGGTCGGTTGGAGCTGCGCTTGCCGGTCGGCGCCGATGCCAGCAGCTGTTTGGAGATGTTGAGCTCGCAATATCCACCGCTGGCCGAAATGCGAAATCAGATGCTCGTGGCGGTCAACGAGCGCTACGAGGACTGGAGCTACGTTCTCGAGGAGGGTGACGTCGTCGCCTTCATTCCACCGGTGAGCGGCGGGTGATGAGATATGCGGGCAAGCGAGGGCAACTCCGCGCCCGCAGCAGGAGGGCGATGAGATATGCGGGCTAGCATCAAGGTAACCGAGGATCCTGTCTCGGCGTCGAAGCTCTGCGAGCTCGTGATACGACCGGATGCTGGAGCTGTCGTCACCTTCGAAGGGAGGGTGCGGGATCACAGCGGCGAGAGGCCGACGGACTATCTCGAGTACGAAGCCTACGCGGCGATGGCTGAGCGATTGTTCGGCGCCATCGCGCAAGCGGCTCGAGAGCGGTGGCCGATCCGGGCGATGGCTATTCATCATCGAGTCGGGCGACTCGAAATCGGCGAGGTTTCGGTTGCCATCGCTGTTTCTTCTGGGCATCGGGACGCGGCATTCGCCGCCTGCCGGTTCGCCATCGACGAATTGAAGCTGAACGCCCCGATCTGGAAGAAGGAGGTGGGTGCCGATGGGTCTTTCTGGATCGAGGGGCCCGGATCGAATTCCTAGCCCGCATTTCTCAACGAATTGCCGCTGCGGCCCCCGGAGCGGGCTAGATCTTTATTTGCCTTGCTAGTTGACAAGCCGAAGTCGATTTCGGTAAGTTGCGCGATCGCCCAGGGGTGGGCGACCGAAGAGCATGGGCTGGCCAAGCCCCGGACTCTGAGGAGAGGGTGGCTTCGTTCGTGGATACGGCAATCCGTGAGGAGCAGCCAGGTCCAGTGTCAGGCGCCGACCTGGTCGTCGGCATTCCCTCGTACTGTGAAGCTGACAGCATCGGTCGGGTTATCAGGCAGGTAGGGCACGGGCTGCGCGATTACTATGGTCACCTCAGCTCCGTTATCGTCAACGTCGACAACGCTTCCCCGGACGACACCAAATCCGCCTTCTTCGCTGCGGATTCCAGCGGTGTTCCGCGCATCTATCTGAGTACCCCAGCCGGGCTGACCGGGAAGGGGCGGAATTTTCGCAACCTCTTCTCTCTCGTGCAGGAGCTGGAGCCGCGGGCCGTGGCGGTGGTCGACGCCGATCTGATCTCGATCACTCCCGAGTGGGTGCCCCGCTTGCTCGAGCCCGTTCTTTCCGGCCTCGATTACGTCGCCCCCTTGTACGTGCGGCACCCGCACGACGGCACCATCACGAATCACATCTGTTACCCCTTGCTCTACGGCCTGTGTGGCCTGCAGTTGAGGCAACCCATAGGGGGTGACTTTGCCTTCGCCCCTTGGCTCGCCCAGCGCTGGCTGAAGGTGCCCTGGCGACAAAGCACCTGCGAATACGGCATCGACATCACCATGACCATGCATGCTGTGTTCGGCGGTGCTCGCCTCGCTCAGGCCCCTTTGGGGGCCAAAATCCACAAGCCCAGCGCCCCGAAGTTAGGAAGAATGTTCGTGCAGGTGATCGACAGTCTTTTCGGCATGCTGAATGAAAACCGCTCTCAGTGGCTGAACAATGGTCATCTTGGTATCGTCGAGGAGGTCGGCCAGCGCACGGTTGCCGAGCCTCAGGAGATGACGCTCGATCACGAGGCGATGGAGACGGATGCGCTTGCGGAGTATGCAGCCCTGCAGCAAGAGCTCGCAGCGGTCTTGAGCGGCGGCACATTGGCGCGAGTCACGAAGGCGTTCTCTGGCGGCGCGGAGCGTCTCGACGGGGGACTCTGGCTACGATGCGTCTACGATAGCCTCGGTGCGTACAGCCACGGCAGAATGGAGACTGCCGTTGCAGCCCTCAAACCCCTCTATCTCGGACGAGTCGTGGCCTTCGTTCGCGAAACCATCGCTCAGAGCCATTCGCTTGCCGAAGCCGCCATCCTCGCGCAGGCGGCAAACTTTCGCGAAGAGCGTGACTACGCTGTCGGTCTGGTGGCGTCGCCGCCACCTTGCTTCTGAACGGGAGCTCGTCACCAGAACTGTCCGGGACCGTGCTAAGATTGCCGTATGTCGTCACGATCGTTCCGCCGCAAAGACCTCAAGCACGACGAGTTCATCGGCACCGCCGCTCGTGTCGGCAACTGGATCATGCAGCGACGGCGTCGAGTCGGTTGGGTCGTGGTGG
>JBHHYG010000408.1:0-3247 GCA_046757445.1 Acidobacteriota bacterium | reverse complement strand
GCAGCTTAATTTCTACTACGAAATCTGTCTCACCTATCATTGGCAGAGAGGGCTGCACCAAAGCGGGATGTGTCCCTGATTCTGTGGAATTAGCTGGACGCGCCTGTACTCGTCGGTCCCTTTCTTGACGAGGAAGCCTCTGTCGTAGAGGTACTTGGCAATGCCTTCCAGGCGGCCCGTAAAATCGGGTTTAATGAGCAGTTTTTCGATGATCGGCTTATGTTGAGCTTCGAAGACGCTCATCGAACAGCTGTAGGAGTTCCAAAGGACGAGGCGACCATCCTCGGTGGTTGCGCGAAGATTGTAACGGGAAGGCACCCACTTTGTGCAGCGAGGATCGATCCCTAGCCCGCATATCTCAACGGCTTGCTGCTGCGGGCGCGGGAAGGGGCGCGTTCGCTGCGTTGCGCTTGCTCGGGCTCCTCGACGTATTGTCAAATACGCCTCCGGTGCCCTCCCGGCGCGCGCCTTGCGCCCGCGCCCCTTCCCGCGCCCTCGCGACTCAACCCGTTGAGAAATGCGGGCTAGGGGGTCGGCCAGAGCTACGGCCTCAATATCAAGAGGGGCCTGACATTTTTGCAGTTCTCGCTGCTCCATGAGAGCAACGTACAGCATGCGTGGCGTGCATGTCCCGGCATTTGATGACCATCTTCCGGCAATGAAGGACCAATTTCCGGCAATTGATGACATGCGGTGGCCGTGGGAGGTCCACGGACCAGGAGGCAGCGGTAGAGTCTGACAACCCGCACTTGTGACTGCCATGCGGTGGGAGCGCGTCCCCTTCGCGAGGAGAAGGGTGGGCCGAAGGCCGACGACGAAACGTCCTCGACGGTCGAGGCGCGGCACTGGCGGCAATCAGCCCTCCATCCGCGCCAGGGCTACCTCGGCAGCAAAAGCCCCTCTTAGCTCTCCATCTGTGCCAGGGCCACCTCGGCGGCGGCCTGCTCGGCGGCCTTCTTGGTCTTGCCCTCGCCCTTCGACAGCACCTTGCCGTTGACCGATAGCTCGACGCGGAAGAGCTTGTCGTGATCGGGGCCCAGCTCATCGACCACACGATAGGCCGGCAGGGAGCGATCTCGCGCCTGCAACCGCTCCTGCAGCATCGACTTGTAGTCTCTGAGGGAAGGCTCCTCCTGCACCACCGCCGCTAGCTGCGGCCATAGGGTGCGATCGACGAATTCCGTCGCCGCCTCCAGGCCACCATCGAGATAGACGGCGGCGATCACCGCCTCGAAAGCGTTGGCCAGCAAGGAGTCTTTGGCGCGGCCGGCAGTCTTCTCCTCTCCCCGCCCGAGCAGGAGGCAGGAGCCCAAATCGATCTCCTCGGCCCGCCGCGCCAGGGCGCCCGAGGAGACCAGGAAGGCCTTGAGCTTCGACATCTGGCCTTCCGACAACTGCGGGTGACGCCGGTAGAGCAGCTCGCTGACCACCAATCCCAAGACCGCATCACCGAGGAACTCCATGACCTCGTTGTCGGGGATATCGTCCTCGCGCTCGTTGGCGAACGAGCGGTGCGAGAGCGCCCGCAGCAGGCGCCCCCGCCGCTTGAAGCAATAGCCGAGCCGCTCTTCCAGACCCTCGAGATCGATGGCGATCGAGCCGCCCCGCAGCAGGCTCGCCATGCGCTCAGCGTCGGGCATCGACGGTCTCCATTTCGGCGCGGATCGCTCTTGCCGCCTGCGCCGGATCATCCGCTCTCAGGATCGGACGACCGAGGATGAGATAATCGGCGCCGGCGCCGATGGCGGCAGCGACGGTGGCCACTCGCGCCTGGTCGTCGACGGCAAACCCGGCCGGCCGAATGCCGGGCGTGGCGACCAGGAACTCGGGCCCGCGCTGCTGCTTGATCCGTACCGCCTCATGGGCCGACGCCACCACCCCGTCGCAGCCGCTTTGGTGCGCGGCCTTCGCCATCCCGGCCACCACCGCGGCCGGTGTTGGCTCCTGTCCCAAGCGTCGCAGATCCGAGGCTTGCAAGCTAGTCAGCAAGGTAACCGCCAGCAGGCGAGGTGTGGCTGCCCTTCCGCGGGCCGCCACCGCCGCCTCCATCATTCTGGTGCCGCCCGAGGCATGCAGGGTCAGCAGCTCGACGCCCAGCTCCACCGCGGCCTTCACCGCCCCGGCGGTCGTGGCCGGGATGTCATGGAACTTGAGGTCGAGAAAGATGCGCCAGCCGCGATCGATCATCTCGGCGACGAATCCGGGGCCGGCAGCGACGAACAGCTGCAAACCGACCTTCAACAGATCTACCTGCCCCCGCAGCGTCTCGGCCATCTGCCGCGCCGTGGCAGGATCAGGAACGTCCAGGGCCACGACCAGCTGCGGCCGATCGCTCATTCACTCACCTGCAGGGTACCGATGAGCTCATCGATCGACGACAGGCTGGACCTCTCGCACCACTCGGAAAGCTCACCCACCAGACGCACCGACATGGTGGGATCATAAAAGTTGGCGGTGCCGATCTGCACGGCGCTGGCGCCGACGATGAAAAACTGCAGCGCTTGCTCGAGGCCGTTGATGCCGCCGATGCCCAGGATCGGCAGGGAGGAGGCGCGCCGCGCCGCGTAGACCATATACAGCGCGATGGGGAAAATGGCCGGCCCCGAGAGGCCACCGAAGACCGTCGACAGCGTTGGCTGGCGGCTGGCGACATTGACGGTCATGCCGCGGATGGTGTTGATAACCGAGAGGGCATCGGCGCCGCCGGCCTCGGCGGCGCGGGCCAGCTCGCCGATGTCGGTAACGCCCGGCGACAGCTTCACCCACAGGGGCATCTCGGTAGCCGCCCTGACCGCCGTGGTCACCTGCTCGGTGAGCTGCGGATCCTTGCCGAAATTGATGCCGCCCTGCTTGATGTTCGGGCAGGAGATGTTGAGCTCCAGGGCGTCGAGTCCTTCGGCGCCGTCCAGACGCTCCGCCACGCCGACGTACTCCTCGACCGTACGACCCCAGATGTTGGCCACCACCGCAGCCCGGTAGCGACGCAGAAAGGGAAGCTTCTCCTCGAGAAAGACCTCGACGCCGACGTTCTGCAGGCCGATGGAATTGAGCATTCCCGCCGCCGTCTCGGCAATGCGCGGCGGCGCATTGCCCGTCTCTGGTTGCAGCGAAAGCCCCTTGACGACGATGCCGCCGAGACGATCGAGGTCGATGAGCTCGGCGAACTCACCGCCGTAGCCGAAGGTGCCCGAGGCAACGACGATCGGATTCTGCAGGGCAACGTCGCCGATGCGAACGGCCAGGCCGA
>JBHHYG010000407.1:0-3249 GCA_046757445.1 Acidobacteriota bacterium | reverse complement strand
GGCGCGATATCCTTGCCGATCAGCTTGTAGTCAGCCACCTCAGCTCGCTTCCCCCTCCCGACGACTTTACGCTGCCGCTCACAAGCTCCCTGCCGATTCACACTTCTGTACCACTATCGCCGACCTATCGCCAGCGGGGCTGCCAAAGGAACTTCTCTCCGCTTAACGTGGCGCCCGCGCAGCCGCGAGCCGTTGAGATGTTCGGGCTAAGGCCGAGGGGATTTCCGGCTAATCGAATCCGGTAGGCCGCCGGTGGTGCCAATCGGTCGCCTGCTGGTAAGCATGGCCGGCGCACAGAACGGCGGCTTCCTCGAACGGCCGGCCGACGATCTGCAAGCCGATGGGTAGCCCCTGTGCATCGAAGCCGCAGGGCACGCTCAAGGCCGGAAGGCCGGTGAGATTGAACGGCCGCGTAAACAGGGTCAGGGCAGCGCGCACGTCGAGGGGACCCTCGGGGCCGTCGACGAGGCGGGCATCTAGCGGCGGTGCGGTGATCGGCAGGGTGGGGACCACCAGTAGGTCGGTGGCCTGAAAGACCTGCGCCATGCTGGCGGCCAGCAGGGCCCGCAGGCGCTGGGCTTGCAAGTAGGCGCGGCCGCTGACCTCGGAGGCGAGCGACAGGAAGGCATAGGTCTCGGGCTGGTAGGCATGTGCGGCCGCCTCGAGTGTGGTGGCGTGGATGGCGCCTCCCTCGGCCAGAAAGATCGCCACTGCGGCCGGCCCGACCTCGGCCAGCTCTGCCGGCATCTCGACCTCTACCTTTTGGGCACCGAGCTGCTCCAGCGCCTTGCCCGCCTCGCGCACCGCCCCGGCGACCTCCGCTCGCGCCAGCTCGAGGAACTGAAAGGCAGGCATGGCGAATCGCATCCCCTCGAGAGACTCGGAAAGGCTGATGCTGAAATCGGTCCCTGGCTCCTCGGCGCTGGCGGGGTCCTGTGGGTCGTGCCCGCACATGGCGGTCAGAAGCGCGGCAACATCGGCTACGGAGCGCGCCATGGGGCCGACGTGATCCAGACTCCAGGCGAAGGGGATGACGCCGGCCCTGCTCACCCTGCCGTAGGTGGGCTTGATCCCGACCACGCCGCAGCAGGCGGCCGGAATGCGGATCGAGCCGCCGGTGTCACTGCCGGTCGCGGCCGCCACCAGGCCGGCCGCCAGGGCAGCCGCCGAGCCGGAGCTCGAGCCCCCGGCAACGCGGGAGGTATCCCAGGGGTTGCGCGTGGGACCGAAACAGGAGGCCGTGCCGGTGGTGCCGGTGGCGAACTCGTGGGTGTTGGCTTTGCCGACAAGCAAGGTCCCGGCATTGGCCAGACGGGCTGCCACGGCGGCATCGTGGGCCGGCACATAGCCGGCCAGCAGCCTGGAGCCGGCGGTGGTGCGGATGCCTCGCGTGCAGATGAGATCCTTGTGTAGCAGCGGCACGCCGGCCAGCGGCCGGGGCCGCTCGCCGGCCTCGAGGGCGTCCCTCAGGCGTGCGGCATCGGAACGGGCTCGCTCAGCGGTGGTTGTCACCACGGCGTTGAGCCGCGGGTTCAGGGCCTCGATCCTCTCGAGTGCCCGCTCGGCGATCTCCAGGGGGTCTGTCTGCCGCCCGTTGACGGCGGCCACTAGCTCGACGATGCCGGGCAAGGGGGGCCCGACATCGGCGTTTTCTCGGCCCTCGACGTACGTCCCCGAGCCCGTGCCAGCACGATCTCGACCGCTGGCGCCCGCTTTCTCGGGTGCCAGATTCTGCACATCCTTGCCCCGCTGGCCGCCATCGTCGATCTTGCCGAGCGCTCCCTTCCACTCATCCGTGTCCTGTAAATCATCGGCAATCTTTTGCAGATCGAAGCCGGCCGATGTACCGACGGCCCAGGTCCGCGGGCGGAAGGTCACCGCCGGCTCGGAGGCGCCAAGCTGGAGCTGCTCGAGCCGTTGCAGGGCGCTGAGCAGCGTCCGTTGGCCCGGCGACAGAGTTCCTCGAGGCATCTATGCTCCAATCGGGTTGGAAGAAGCCTTCTGTCCTGCTAGCCCGCATTTCTCATCGGGCTACCTCGACGCGTGCCTGACCGCGCCCGCAGCAGGAGACGGATGAGATATTCAGGCTAGCAGGGCCGGCGGGAGCCACGCTCTACTCTGGTTGCCGCCGACCAGCAGGGATGATCCTATCCGATTCCGGCAGAGGCCATGGCATAAGGCGCCACACGCTTAGACCCTGTAAGCTTTCCCGTGGGTTTCCATGCTCTCTGTTACGGTCTGCAACAGCTGGCCAACCAAGAGCTACAACGGCGAGACCTCGAAAGATGAATCCCGCTATCGACACCATCCGCGTAGGTGACGGTCGCAGTCTCGGGCGCCTCATCGATCGCTTGCGGGACGCGCAGGTGATCGGCGTCGACACCGAGTTCCTTACCGAGCGCAGCTATTACCCGCGGCTTTGCCTTCTGCAGATCGCCAGCAAGGACTTGCTCGCGGTCGTCGATCCGCTGGCTTGCCATGACCTACAGCCATTGGCACAGATATTCGCTGGCGACGTCGAGCTCGTCGTCCACTCCGGCGCGCAGGATCTGGCGATTCTCAACCGGCACCTCGGTACGGTACCGGAGAAGGTCTTCGACACACAGATCGGTGCCGCATTCCTCGGCTATGGCCACAGCATCGGCTACGCTCGCTTGGTAGAGGCTTGTTGTAACGTCCGGCTGCGGCGATCGCAGGCGTACACCGACTGGGGCAAACGTCCGCTGGACCGCCGCCAGATCGACTACGCCTTGGATGACGTGCGGCATCTCCTTTGCTGCCGGAAGCGGCTACGCGGAGAGCTGTTGCGGCGAGCACGGCTCACCTGGGCCGAAGACGAATGTGCCGCCGTGCGCGCGGCAGCGTTGTGGAAAATCGACCCGCGGAAGCAATGGCGGAGGTTATCGGGTGTGCGCGGCTTGAACGGCCGGGCACTGGCTGTACTCGAAGAGGTGACTGCCTGGAGGGAGGAAGAGGCGGCAGCCCGCGACCAGCCGCGGCAGCGCCTGGTGCCCGATCGTGTTCTTGTGGAAATTGCCCGTCGGCAGCCTCAACGCCTTGGCCAGCTCGGCGATCTACGTGGCCTGCACCCCAACGAGGCGAGGCGGTCGGGTGAAGCGATCATCGCCGCCGTGAAGGTTGGCTTGCGCAGGCCGCCGGACTCGTGGCCTCACTGGCCGGCCCGCCCGCCGGCAAGCGAGGATCTCGCGGTCGGGGTGTTGGCCACCCTCCTCGATGCCTTTCTGCGCG
>JBHHYG010000406.1:0-3263 GCA_046757445.1 Acidobacteriota bacterium | reverse complement strand
CGCCTCTCCGCCACCGTAGCAGACTGCCGTTGAGATATGCAGGCTAGGCAATGCCGGCGGGACGGTTGAGGCGAACGACCTCGCCAACGGTGATCTCCCGCACACGGCCCGAAACCTGAACGCGAAGCTGGCCGGACGCCGACAGACCGGCTGCGACTCCCCGCAGCAGCTCCGTATCGGTGCGCACCTCGACTTCTCCTCCCCGCGTCGCGGGCGACAGCTCCAGCCAGCGCTCCCTGATGGGTCCGATGCCATGACGGCGCCAGACGTCGTCCCAACGCTGGAGCGACCTCAGCAGCTCCACGAGTACCGGAAAGCGATCCGTGCGGTGGCCGTTGAGCATGCGCAGACTGGTAACCCGGTTACGGATGTCGCCGGGGAAGTCTTCGGCCACATGGTTGACATTGACACCAATGCCGCAAACCAGGAAGTCGAGACCGAGCCCCGTTACCTCGGCTTCGACGAGCACGCCGGCCAGCTTGCGGTTGCCGCAATAGCAGTCGTTTGGCCACCTCAGCGTCGGCGTTTGTGGAACGAAGCCAGCCAGTGCCTCCGCCACTGCGATGCCTGCCGCCAGCTGGCTTGCCGGGCCCGCAGCAGCTGCCGATGTCGGTGGTCGCAGCAACACCGACAAGTAGAGGCCTCGACCCGCGGGTGAAACCCAGTGACGGTGGCGCCGGCCGCGACCGCACGTCTGCTCCTCGGCGACGACGACACAGCCATCCGACTCACCTTGCTGGCCCAGACGACGGGCAAGGTCGTTGGTTGATCCGATCGAGGCCCGGTAGTGAATCATGCCCCCGATGCGGGCGTTGCCCAGTGCCTTGTGGACGCGAGCGGGCAGTAGCAGATCCGTCGCCGCTCCGCCGAATGCCACCTCACGATCCTCCCGAGACCATGGCCAGATGCTGCTCTAGTCGTTGCCGCTCGGCATCGAGCTCATCATGTCGGCCCTGTGCCCGCTCGATGACCTGCTGGGGCGCCTTCCCCAGGAAGCCACGGTTGCCGAGCCGGACCGTGAGCTCGTCAAGCTCCTCTTGCACTCTCGTCAACGACCTCGCGATACGCTGACACTCGCTGTCGATGTCGATCACCCCGGCCAGCCGCACCACTATATCGATGTCGCCGACCGCGGCGTGGATGCCGGGATCTCCGGGCTCATGCCGGGCCACCACCTCGACGGGCTCGGCAGGCGATAAAAGCCCGATATAGGGCACCAGCGCGGGCAGCTCTGCGCGCTTCCCCTCGTCGCTGCAGACCAGCGTCAGAGGCACCTGGCTGCCGGGATCGACGCTGAACTCGGCGCGCAGGCGCCGTGTCTCGGTCACCAGCGCTTGCAGCAAGTCGACCCGCCTCTCGGTGCGCAGATCACGCCATTCCTCATGCGCCGCCGCCCAGGGTGACAAGCATAACAAGTCCCGTTCCCCGGGAAGCCGGTTCCAGATCTCCTCGGTGATGAACGGCATCAGCGGATGCAATGCGCGCAGCAGCACCTCGAGAACCGCCGTCAGAGTGCCACGACTCGCTCGCAGCATTTCGTCGTCGTCGTCCCAAAGCACCAGCTTGGACATCTCGATATACCAGTCACAGAATTCGTGCCAGACGAAGTGATATAGCGCATGCGATGCCTCGTCGAAACGATAGCTGGTCAGGGCTTTCTCGATGCGTGCCACTACAACCGCAGTGCGCGACAGGATCCAGCGGTCCGCCAGGGTCGCAGGCTTCGGGTCGGCGGCGTCAGCCGACGCCTGCAGGGCATGCCTCTCGTCCCCAAGATTCATCAACGCAAAGCGAGAGGCGTTCCACAGCTTGTTGCAAAAGGCCCGGTAGCCGCCAAGGCGTTCCCGGGACAGGGACATATCCGCACCCGGAGCCGCCATGGAGGCCAGGGTGAAGCGAAGAGCGTCGGCACCATACTCTTCGATCACCTCGATCGGATCCACGACATTGCCTCGCGACTTGCTCATCTTCTCACCCCGCTCGTCGCGCACTAGGCCATGGAAAAAGACGTCCCGGAACGGCACGTCGTCGCGGAAGCGGATGCCCAGGACGATCATCCGCGCGACCCAGAAGAAGAGGATGTCGTAGCCGGTAACCAGAAGGGAAGTCGGGTAGTAGCGGCGCAACTCAGCCGTTTCCTCCGGCCAACCGAGGGTCGAGAACGGCCACAGGCCCGAAGAGAACCAAGTGTCGAGAACATCCGTTTCCTGGCGCAGCTGGCCGCCGCAACAGCATACCTCGGGCTCCTGTTCGGCAACCACCCGCTCGCCGCAATCGCCACAATACCAGGCAGGGATACGGTGCCCCCACCACAGCTGCCGGGAGATGCACCAGTCCCGGATACCGCTCATCCACTCCCGGTACACCTTCACCTGGTGATCCGGCACGAATCGGATTTGGCCGTCCTCCACCGCTTGTAGCGCTGGCGCCGCCAGCGGCTCCATGCGCAGAAACCACTGAGTGGAAATCAGCGGTTCGATGATGGTGTCGCAACGATCACAGTGGCCGACACCGTGCTCGTGGGGACGCTCGCCGACCAGCGCGCCGTCATGTCGAAGCTGTTCCACGATCTGCTTGCGGCACTCGAAGCGATCCAGGCCCGCGTAGGAGCCGGCTGCCTCGGTCATCTTCCCCTCTTCATTGATCACCTGAATACGCGGCAGCTCATGACGGAGGCCTGCAGCATAGTCCTGGGGATCGTGCGCCGGCGTCACTTTGACCATTCCCGTCCCGAACTCCGGGTCGACAAACTCATCGACGATAATCGGCAGCTCACGGCCGATAATCGGCAGCATGGCAGTGCGTCCGATGAGCTTCCGGTAGCGCTTGTCGGCGGGATGGGCTGCCAGCGCCGTGTCGCCGAGCATGGTCTCCGGCCGGGTGGTCTCGATCTCGACCCAGGGCGAGCGGTCCTCACCGCTCGCGCCGTCCGCCGCCCGTAGGGGGTAGCGGACCTTCCACATCTTGCCGGTGGTCTGCCGATGCTTCACCTCGAGGTCGGAAATCGCCGTTTCACAACGTGGACACCAGTTCACCAGATACTCGCCGCGATAGATGAGACCAGCCTCGAAAAGCTCGACGAAAACCCTGCGAACCGCTCGTGACAGTCCCGGGTCCAAGGTGAAGCGCTCACGACTCCAATCGCAGCTCAGGCCCAGCAGGCGCATCTGCCGAAGGATGCGGTCACCAAATTCCTCCTTCCACGCCCAAACCCGGCGCTCGAACTCCTCCCGGCCAAGGTCCTTACGATGCAGGCCTTCGGC
>JBHHYG010000405.1:0-3264 GCA_046757445.1 Acidobacteriota bacterium | reverse complement strand
CCCACTGTAGTACCCATCATTCCCAGGACTCTCAGCCCCCTTCCTCCGGCTCCCCGGCGGCTGGAGCCAGCGGGCTTTTCCCGCGCGTCTGACCTAGGTATAATGCCCATGCGGAGTCCTTCCCGTGATACAGGGGGGGGGATGCCGCCCGAAGATCGTTGCCGAGCCTGTCCAAACCGGGTACAGTAGCGGCACCATCAGGGATGGCAGCGGCTTGAGGGCGTATGCATGGGGTCGGCAATGGGCAGCTCGCCCCGATAGCCTCCCGGCCCCCGGTGCGTTTTGTTTTGAAGGGATTCGGGTAACGTAAGGAACTAGTCAACAAAAGTCTTGACTCCTTGTCCCCCCTTGCCCTTCGTCTGACTCTTACTGGCCGACAACGCAGAGGAGGCCGATCAGGAACGGCGGATGATCTCGAAGCAAGTCGAAGGCGGGCGCGCAAGTCTGCTGGAGCACACTGACTTCTTCCGCATCGATGTCGCTCGACGGCTCGACCCTGAACGCCGCGGCGACCTGGGGCAGTTCTTAACGCCAGCGGCCACGGCTCACCTCATGGCCTCTATGTTCAAGAACCAGCGGCCCTCCATGCACCTGCTCGACGCTGGAGCGGGCGTTGGATCACTGACGGCGGCGTGGGTCACGGAGCTGTGCGGACGCGACCAGAAGCCCACCGAGATTGAGGTCACTGCCTACGAGATCGAGCAAGATTTTACCCCGTACCTCACCACCACCCTCGAATCATGTCAGAGGGAGTGTGAGCGCGTCGGGATAAGGATGAAGTGGGAGGTTCTCCAGGAGGACTTCATCGAGGCCGGAGTCACGATGTTGACGGGAAGCCTGTTCGCGAGCCGCCGTCACCAGTTCACCAGCGCGATCCTGAACCCGCCGTACCGAAAGATCCATAGCGAGTCCACGGAGCGTCACCTACTGCGGGGGATCGGGGTCGAGACGAGTAACCTCTACACCGCCTTTCTCGCGATAGTCATCCGGCTTCTGGAGGCCGGAGGCGAACTAATCGCTATCTGCCCAAGGAGCTTCTGCAACGGGCCCTATTTCCGCACATTCCGTAGGACGTTCTTGCAGGAGATGGCACTCCAGCGCATCCACGTCTTCGAGTCCCGTGAGCACGCCTTCCGCGACGATGAGGTGTTGCAAGAGAACGTTATCCTGTACGCGGTCAAGGGTGGGAAAAGGGGAAAGGTCGTCATTTCGTCCAGCATGGGGCCGGAAGATAAGCACGTCGTGGTGCGCGAGGTCGAGCACGACGAGGTAGTCAGGCCGGCCAATCCCGATGCGTTCATCTATATCGCGCCGGACGAACTGAGTGATCGGGTGGCGGGTCTGATGGAGAAGTTCAGCGCCTCGCTGTCGGACCTCGGGCTTGAGGTATCAACGGGGCGAGTCGTGGACTTCAGAGCACGTGAGTTCCTCCGTGATCGACCAGCTAAGCGCACGTCTCCCCTGATTTACCCGGCCAACCTCTCGGGGGGCTTCGTGAAGTGGCCTCTGAAGACGAGGAAGCCGCAGGCGTTGGTAGTTGCTCTGGAGACACACGAACTCCTTGTCCCGACAGGCTGGTACGTCCTCGTCAAGCGGTTCTCGGCGAAGGAGGAACGGCGGCGCGTGACGGCCGCGCTGTACGACCCGGGACGGGTGAAGGCGGACAGGGTTGGGTTCGAGAACCACCTGAACTACTACCACCGAGGGGGACGCTGCGTCCCGAAGAATCTGGCGAAGGGGCTGGCGGCATTCTTGAACTCCCGGCTTGTCGATCTCTACTTCAGACAGTTTAGCGGTCACACACAGGTCAATGCCACCGACCTGCGGAGCCTCAAGTACCCACCTCTGGATACGCTGGAGCGTCTCGGGGCACAGATTGGCAAGAAGTTCCCCGACCAGAGCGAATTGGACGGACTGATCGAAAAGGAGTTGCTACACATGGCCGCTGGCCCGAAGAGCAATGAGCCGATCCGCGCGAGGGAGAAGGTTGAGGAGGCGCTCACGGTATTGCAGGCGTTAGGCCTTCCGCGAGGTCAGCATAACGAGCGGTCGGCGCTCGTGCTCTTAGCCTTGCTCGGGCTGGAACCCGGCACGCCGTGGTCGAAGGCGAGCAACTCCATGATCGGCGTGACCCCGATCATGGACTTTATCGCAAAGCACTACGGGCGGGAGTACGCCCCGAACATACAAGAGACGGTACGGCTGCAGACGATCCACCAGTTTATAGACGCGGGGCTGATTGTTGCCAACCCTGACCTGCAGTCCCGCCCCCTGAACAGCCCCAACGCAGTTTACCAAGTCGAAGCCGGGACGCTCAGATTGCTGCGGACGTTCGGCACCAAGGAGTGGGAGAAGGGCCTCCGCACTAACCTGACATCGATCGAGACGCTGAAGAAGCGGTACGCTCGAAAGCGTCAAATGGAGTGGCTTCCCTTGACCCTCGCGCCCGGCAAGAAGATCTTGCTGTCACCCGGCGGTCAGAATGTCCTCATTAAACAGGTCATCGAGGAGTTCTGCCCACGATTCACGCCTGGCGGGAAGCCCGTCTACGTGGGGGACACCGAGAAGTGGGCCTACTTCGACGAGGAACTTCTAAAGAGCCTCGGGGTTGTGCTGGACTCCCACGGCAAGATGCCCGACGTGGTGATCTACCACCAAGTCAAGGGCTGGTTGGTGCTTATCGATGTGGTGACCAGCCATGGGCCGGTGGACGCTAAACGCCGGAATGAACTTGAGGCGCTTTTCAAGGGATCCAAGGCGGGGCTGGTTTACGTGACGGCCTTCCTGACCCGGAAGGCGATGATGAAGTACCTGGACGATATCTCGTGGGAGACGGAGGTGTGGGTGGCCGAGTCGCCGTCCCACCTTATACACTTCAACGGTGAGCGGTTCTTAGGCCCACATGAATAAGTTGGACAGGTAATAGATGCGGCTTCGGTGTGTTCGATGTCTCACAGAGCGGATCGACACTGCCTTGTGCAGTTTTTTTCTTTGCGAGGCGTGTATTGGTGCACTGACGAATCAGGCGTTCAACGGCAAGGCTGCGACCTCATGGGACTTCGGTATCACTTCCTATTGCGCCCTGTGTAATGAGCAACGGCGCTTGCGGCTTGCGCAGTGGTTTCTGTGTCCGTACTGTGAGCGCCTTGTGAACTCATATCGTCTTGGCCGCGTGTCTCAAGCATTTGCGGTCGAGCAATGGCAACGAGTGGTGACCCCATATGCTCCAAGCATTACTCTTCAGGTGGTCGATACGGTTACTCT
>JBHHYG010000404.1:0-3266 GCA_046757445.1 Acidobacteriota bacterium | reverse complement strand
AGACCCGGGGCGTCGAGGATACGCTCGAGCTCGGCGCGCATCAGAGCCTGGCGGGCCTCGTCGAATCGCCGCCAGCGCGCGAGGGCGCCCAGCAGACGCGCCGCCACCTGAGGATTGACCGGATCGAGCTCCAGCACCTGGATGATGCTGCCACGTGGCACGACGATCATCTCGGCCCAGCTCTCCTCGTCGTAGGTACTGCGCGCGTAGACCCTGGCCAAATCATCGCTGCTGGCGCGAACCGTGCCGATGTGGGTCAGCGGCTCCCGGCGCTCCTTGCGCGCGAACACCTCGTACAGCCGGTTACCGGCCATCCTGCCTCCAGGGTTTTGCGAGAGCTGCAGGAATCTGCCTCGGACAGGCTAGAGTGGCGAATCGCTCACCGAGGCCCGCCCCACAAGCCTATGTCAGCTCCCGGCAGGCGGCAAATGGCGCCGATTTCGAGGACCAGGAGTTAGTCTAATGCGATGTAATCCGCACTACAGTGGATCGTCTTCGCGAGCGGGAGTCCACAAGCCTGTAGTAGTATGCAGGCTTGTGCATGGCCGATCATCGTTGCCCAAACCATGATCTCATGAGAGCGTTGGCCTGCCGAGCAGCCCTCGTATCGGCCACATGGCCCGCCTGCCGGAGATAGCGGCATGGTACACACTACGGGTCGCTCGGCCGGGAACGTGCTGGTAGACTGAGAAATGCTTGCTCGACGGGCTATTGCAAGACCACGAGGGCAGGGAGGAAACCGGTGAGAGCGCCGCTGCCGGCCAACGAGGCTGAGCGCCTCGAGGCCCTACGCCGATGCAGGATCCTCGACACTCCCCCGGAGGCCGCCTTCGACCGCCTCACCCACCTGGCCGCCTACCTCTTAAAGGTACCGGTGGCGGCGGTGGGGCTGCTCGATAGCGATCGGCAGTGGCTGAAGTCCTGCTACGGCCGCGAGGTGCGCGAGACCGAACGGTCGGTGGCCTTCGCCGCCCACGCCATCCTCTCGAAGACGGTGACGGTGGTCTCAGACACCACCAGCGATCCCCGTACCGCCGACAACCCGATGGTCACCGGCGAGCCCCATTACCGCTTCTACGCCGGCGCGCCGCTGCGATCAGCGGACGGATACGAGATCGGCTGCTTGTGTCTCTTCGACTACCAGCCTCGCGACCTGACCGACGATGAGCGGGCGCTGCTCGAGGACCTGGCCGCTATCGTCGTCGACGAGCTCGAACTCCGGTTGAGCAGGGACGAGGCCCTCAATGAGCAACGACAGTACCTGGCCGCCCTCACCGAAAGCAGCCCCCTGGCCGTGGTCACCCTCGATCCCGACCACTGCATCCTCGATTGCAACCTGGCCTTCGAGGAGCTGTTCCTCTACCGCTGCGACGAGATCATTGGCAAGCCCCTGGACGAGCTGATCGTTCCCGCCGGGTTGGCGTCCGAGGCCTCCGAGCTGACGCAGAGTGTACAAGGAGGGACCCGTGTACACCGTGAGGTGCTGCGCCGGCGCAAGGATGGCAGCCTCATCGAGGTCGAGGTCTTCGGCGTGCCGGTGCCGGTCGAGGGCAAGCAGGTCGGTATCTACGGTATCTACCAGGACCTCACCGCACGCAAGCAGCTGGAGAAACAGCTTCAACTCTCCCAGAAGATGGAGGCGATCGGTCAGATGGCCGGCGGCGTGGCGCACGAGTTCAACAACCTGCTGACCGGCATCACCGGATATGTCTCTCTCGTTCTGGGCAACCTGGACGAGGACTCGCCGGCCTCGAAGGACCTCCTCAAGGTGCGAGAGCTCGGTACCCGCGCCGCCTCCCTTACCCAGCAGCTGCTCAGCTTCGGTCGACGCCAGCCGCTCGAGCCCGCTGTCCTCGACCTCAACTCCCTGATCGGGACCACCTCCGAGGTGATCCGGCCTCTCATCGGCGAGGATATCGAGCTGGTCGTCACCGCCGACCCCCATCTTCACCGCGTCCGCGCTGAGGGGTCGATGATCGAGCAGGTACTGATGAACCTGGCGGTCAACGCCCGCGACGCCATGCCGGAGGGGGGCACATTGACCATCGAGACCGCCAACGTGACCCTGGATCAGGACTTTGCAG
Organism: Acidobacteriota bacterium; assembly: GCA_046757445.1. Classification (GTDB taxonomy): domain Bacteria; phylum Acidobacteriota; class UBA890; order UBA890; family UBA890; genus JBHHYG01. The sequence goes on along the minus strand of JBHHYG010000404.1, from coordinate 1,182 downwards.
ACACCCACCCCGACGTCGCCCTCGGCAACTATGCCGTGGTGAAGGTATCGGATAGCGGCTGCGGCATGGATGAAGCCACCCAGGCGCGGATCTTCGAGCCCTTCTTCACCACCAAGGAGGTGGGCGAGGGAACCGGCCTCGGCCTGTCGGCGGCATATGGGATCATCGAGCAGCACGGTGGCTTCATCTCGGTCGACAGCGAGCCGGCTGCGGGTTCGCAACTGACCATCTATCTACCGAGCGTCGATGGCGTGCCAGCGCACCCGGAGATGCCGCCGGCCGAGAGAAGCAAGGCAACCCCCTCAACACCCGAAACCATCTTGGTGGTCGAAGACGAGGAGGCGGTGCGGGCAGTGGCGGAGCGAGCGCTCGGTGGCCGGGGGTATACGGTGTACTCTGCCGCGCACCCCGACGAGGCGGAAGAACTGTACGCTCAGCACAGTGAGGAAATCGGCCTTTTACTGACCGACGTGGTGATGCCAGGCCGCAGCGGCCCGGAGCTATATCGCCGACTGGTCGAGAAGAGCCCCGATCTCAAGGTTCTGTACATGTCGGGCTACAGGGACAGGGACGGCCGCAAGGGTGATCCGCAGGATTCGCTCAAGCCCTTCCTACGCAAACCCTTCACCCTCGATGAGCTGCTGGGAGGTGTGGCGGAGGCATTGGCTGTGGCCAACAGCTCAGACCGAGATGCCAAAGCTCCGTAGCTGACGACGACCCCTGTCTGAAATCCTCCGCGGCGTCCACGCCGGCTCCCAGACGATCTGAGTCGTCACCTCCTCGACCCCTGGCTCACATAGCAAGCGCTCGCGGATATCCTCCTGGATGAAGCTCATGGCAGGGCATGCGGTGGCGGTGAACGAAAGATCGACCTCGACCTTCGTGCCCGTTCTACGAATCTCGTAGATGAGGCCCAGATCGACGAGACTTACCGGCACCTCGGGATCTTGCACCTGGCGCAGGGCGTTCCACAGGGAGCGGATCTTCGGATCTTCCATGGCGGCGAGGCGAGCCGGGCTGGAATCACTCATGGGCCGCTGAAACCGAACCCGGGAACTGACCAGACCTCGGTAATGTGCTTCGCACGGGCCAATCGTGTTCCGCCCCACAAATGGTGGAACACTAGAAGCCCGCATTTCTCAACGGGTCGTGAAGCGAGCGGGCGCAAGGGCCGCGAGGACA
>JBHHYG010000403.1:0-3272 GCA_046757445.1 Acidobacteriota bacterium | reverse complement strand
AGCGCGCCCTTTGCCGCGCCCGCAGCAGCAAACCGTTGAGATATGCGGGCTAGGCTCCACCTCGCCAGCATGATATAGACGGGTGTTCGCCTGCCCACAACCACGGAGGGGAGTCCCTCTCTGGTCTCTCGGCCCGTGATGCCTGACCAGCCGCACAGCGACGAACCCACAGAGGCCCAGCCACTGCTTTCGGTGGTGATGCCGGTCTATAACGAGCGCTCTACGCTGAGCAAGATTCTCCGCCGTGTGCTGGCCTCGCCGTGGGTGGGGCAGCTGATCATCGTCGACGACGCCTCGAAGGATGGAACCACTGCCCTGCTGCGCGAGCAGATCGCCGACAGTGATCCCCGGATTCGGATCGTCTACCAGTCCACCAACGAGGGGAAAGGGGCCGCCATCCGCTCCGCCAGAGAGCACCTGATTTGTCCCTTCACCATCATCCAGGATGCCGACCTGGAGTATGACCCCGCCGACTACACGCAGATGATCGGGCCCTTGCTGAGAGGAGAGGCGGATGTCGTCTACGGCTCACGCTTTCGCGGCGACGTCCGCCGCGTGCTGTTCTTCTGGCACGCCATCGGCAACCGCCTCATCACCCTCCTGTCCAACGCCTGCACCAACCTCAACCTCAGCGACGTCGAGACCTGCTACAAGGCCTTCCGGACCGAGATCTTCAAGGAGCTGCCGCTGCGCTCCAACCGTTTCGGTTTCGAGCCCGAGGTCACGGCCAAGGTGGCAAGGCTCGGCTTACGCCTCTACGAAGTGCCGATTTCCTACCACGGTCGCACCTACTCAGAGGGCAAGAAGATCGGCTGGCGTGATGGGCTCAACGCCCTCTGGGTGATCCTGAGAGAGGCTCTTTTCGGTGCCAGGCGCGACCTTTCCGACGGTCATTTCACCCTCCACCAGATCGCTCCGCTGCACCGCTATCACGCCTTTCTGTGGTCACTGGTAGAACCCCACGCCGGACAGCGGATCGTCGAGGTCGGTGCCGGCATCGGCAATGTGTCCCCCTTGCTGCTGCAACGCGATCAGGTATGGATCACCGACGTCGACCCCACCTACCTGCGGCAGCTACGGGCAAGGTATGAATACCAGCCCAACGTCGAGGTCCTCGATCTCGACCTCAGCAGACCTCTCGGCGACGACAACGCCGCCGGGCTGAAAGGCGCCGCCGAGACGGTCATTTCCTTCAATGTCGTCGAACATATCGAGGACGACCTGCAGGCCCTGCGCACCATGCACCAGCTGCTGCAGGATGACGGACTGCTCTTGTTGCTGGTGCCCGCCGGCCCTGTGCTCTACGGCAAGCTCGACGAAACCCTCGAGCATTATCGCCGCTATCGTCGCCGCGACCTGCACGAGTTGCTCGAGAAAGCCGGTTTCAGCCCCGTCGTCACCAGCTACGCCAACGCCATCGGCGCCCTCGGCTGGTGGTTCAACGGACGCCTCCTACGACGCCGGCATGTGCCCCGCGTGCAGGCGCGGGTCAACGACTGGTTGGTTCCCTGGCTACGCCTCGAGCGCGCCCTGGGCCTCCCCTTCGGTCTCTCGCTGGTGGTCGTGGCCCGTCGCGTTGCCACCTCCGAGGCCCAGCGATAGACTCGATTCTGTCTTCGAGGCCGGCGTAGCTCAGCGGCAGAGCAGCTGATTCGTAATCAGCAGGTCCGGGGTTCAAGTCCCCGCGCCGGCTCTCCACAGTGCAGTGGGTGCAGCCGCTGGGGGCCCACATTTCTCATCTGGCTACGTCGCGACGGCGTGCTCGAGCCTCACCCGCAGCGGGCGACCCATGCAGTTCGACAGCCAGCACCCATGTCGCCCCCCGCATCGCTGCGACCTGGATCATTGGTGCGTGCTTCCCGGCAGGATCAGCCGGTAGCGCTTCACCATGATCGTGCCGGCTTCGTCGTCGACCCGGATGATCACCGTGTCGTCCTTGATGAACGCGCGATCGATCCGCGACAAGCCGGAGGTGGCCGGAGGCTCCTCGACCTGTCCCAGATAACGGCCCGATTCGGCGTCGAAGACTTCCACGCCGTACACCTGTCGCCAGCATGAGCGCGGCCTCTCGCCCGCGGGTCGGAGCGGGTTCGGATCGCATTCGGGCACGTCCTCTGTCCGGACGATTCGCTTGACCCAGATACGGCCACTGTGATCCGGGGCGAGCTGCGAGTAGGCCGGCTTCTTATCCGGAATCGGTGGACCATCCCAGCTCCAATCGGGATTATTCCTCCTTTGATTGGCAGTGATGCGCGCTCGATTCCACTTAGCCTCGTCGCGCTCAACCGGCACCGGCTCCCACGTTTTCTCGACAACCGTGACGCTACCATCTGGAAAATGCACCTCGAACCTGTAGTCCGAAGGAACCCCGGCGATCATCGCGCCCGAGGGAGCCATCGCCCAGACAGGTCCGGCGCTGAAGGGAATTGTGAAGCTCGTCATCCCGCCGCCGGGAAAGCGGGTGATCAGCTGGTAGGGCGGATACTCAAGATGCGGCACCCTGACCGGCTCGCCGTAGACGCCATCGGGGCCCACAGCCCTCATGCCGTGTTGCCACTCCGTGATGTCATTGCCCCGCTCCGTCAGATCGTGGAAATAGAGGACGCCGTCGACGGTCATGACCATCGGCGTCCCCGAGGAGAACCCGGTATTGACCGGCCATGTACCCAGTGGCTCTCCCTCGGGCGAAAACACCCCGATTCGTGCCTGCTCCTTGACGAAAAGGCGTCCATCGGCAGCCACCGCCACCGACCGCGGGTTCCTGAACTCCCCGGGGCCATCGCCCTCGCGACCGATGTCTCGAAGGTAGTGTCCGTCGTAGTCGTGCACACGCACCGTCGGCACCTGCGGGTCCAGCACGAAGATCGCCTTGTCGTTGGCAGCAACGCCGACGACGTTGCCAAACATGTACTCGTCGGGACCGGTCTCGACGCCGATCGAAGCCTCCTCAACCAGCGTTGCAGCTCCGCTCCACACCGATCCCGATTCGTTCACGACCGTGGTGACGCTGCCCTCGGTCGCGACGGTGCCGACCCAGGAGCCATCGCCGTGCACCCCGTTGTCGCGTGCGCCACATCCAGCCGCCAGGAGCGTCAGGATCAAGATTGTCCTGGCCTCACCTCTCATGGCGATCTCCCAGGTGCTGCCCCTGGCTCTCGGGATCGACGGTGATCCAGTCAACAAGTCGCTGAACACCGCGACCGTCGACCTGCAGCAGCTCGACCTAGAGCCCGCATTTCTCATTCGCCACCGCCTCAACCGCTCAGGTGACC
>JBHHYG010000402.1:0-3277 GCA_046757445.1 Acidobacteriota bacterium | reverse complement strand
ACAGGGCGTTGGTCGGCGACAGCGGCACAGCGTAGACGAGGATGGTGAAGACGCCGAGGGCCAACGCCCACCGGACAACGGCGGTCTGATCTCGTACCTGCGGATTCGCGGCCGACGCTGATGCCATCTACTGGCCGGGCAAGCGGGCATGCGCCCATGGCTAGAACACACTTCCGATCCGCCACCACCCTGAAACCGAAAGTGCCGATAGACAGTGCCAACATACGTTCCCGGCAGACCGTCTTGCAATAGGAATCTCGAAGGCAACGGCTCTCAGGCTCGATGCGGCCGCCGTTGACTGCGGTGCAGAATTGCAGCAAAGATGGGCTGCGTTGGGCACGATTCCTCCCATCTCGTGGAAAGGAGCAGGTGACTCATGAATCGCTCGCTCGCTCGGCTGACATTGCTCACCCTTCCCTTGGCCCTTTCTCCAGCGACCTTCCTCGCCCAGGACTTCGATGCTCGCATCGAGGCCGCCGTCGAGCAGTTCGCCCCCTCGGCCATCGAGATGCGACACCAGATCCATCAAAACCCCGAGCTCGGCAACCGTGAGTTCAAGACCGCGACCCTGGTGGCCGGATACCTACGCTCGCTGGGCATCGCCGTCGACACCCAGGTTGCACACACCGGCGTCATCGGCATCCTCGAAGGCGGCCGGCCGGGACCGGTGGTGGCGGTGCGTGCCGACATGGACGCGCTGCCAGTGACCGAGGAAACCTCCTTTCCCTTCAGGTCGACGGTGCACACTACTTATCTCGGGCAGGAGGTGGGCGTCTCGCACGCTTGCGGCCACGATGTGCACACGGCCGTGCAGTTGGGGGTGGCCTCGGTGTTGGCGTCGATGCGTGAGCAGATTCCCGGCACCGTGAAGTTCCTCTTCCAGCCGGCCGAAGAAGGGCCTCCGCCGGGCGAGGAGGGTGGGGCAGCCTTGATGTTCGAGGAGGGAGCCCTGGAGAACCCGCGGCCGAGCGCCATCTTCGGCCTCCACACCTTCTCCGAAATGGAAGTGGGCAAGGTCGGCTTCACCATCGGACCGGCGCTGGCTGCCGTCGACCACTTCACCGTCACCCTGCGCGGCAAGCAGGCGCACGGCGCTTACCCGCATCAGTCGATCGACCCGGTGGTCATGGCCTCCCAGGCAGTGATGGCACTGCAGACCATCCGCTCGCGGAACCTGCCGCCGCTGGAGCCGAGCGTGGTCACCGTCGGCATCATCCGCGGTGGTGAGCGATTCAACATCATTCCCGCCGAAGTGCATCTGGAGGGCACCGTCCGCACCTACAACGAGGAGGTGCGCGACACGGTGGAACGGCGCATGCGCGAGATCCTCGAGGGCGTCACCCGGGCCGCCGGCGGTTCCTTCGAGCTCGACTACGACCGCGGCACCCCTGCGACCATCAACGATCGCCAGCTGGCTGAGCGCATGCTTCCGACTCTGCGGCGCCTGATGGGGAAGGAGAACGTCGTCGACCTGGAGCCGACGATGGGAGGCGAGGACTTTGCGATTTTTGCCAACCAGGTGCCGGGATTCTTCTATCGCCTCGGCCAGGTGCTGCCGGGAACGACCTCCGGCGGCCACCACACTCCCACCTTTCAGGCCGACGACTCCGCCGTGCCCATCGGCATGCGGGTGATGTCGGCGCTGCTGCTCGACTATCTCCGCTCCGCCGGCCACTGAGCTCGACGGCAACGAGGATCGCTGGTGAGATATGCGGGCTGGTTGCGCGAGGGTCAGGGAGGGAGGAAGATGACGCTATGAGAAGACTGCGCAGCCTTATCCTTGGCCTTACGCTTCTTGCTCTTCTCGCCTTGACCGTCGTCGGCTGTCCGGCTACTCGGGAATCGGATCAGGCGACTGCGGCGGCGGCGTCTCCCGAATCCGAAGGCAGCGCGTCCAGGGAACAGGCAGGCGAGGCCGTCGCGACCGAAACGCCAGAGGGCACGGTCTCGCTCGTCTCCCGGGCTGATCTTCTCGAGCAGATCAGTGCCGATACGGCGCCAATGATTCTCGACGTGCGGACACCCGAAGAGTTCGATGAGGGCCACGTGCCGGGCGCCATCAACATTACGCACACCGAACTGGCCGATCGACTCGCCGAGCTCGAGGCAGCGCGCGACTCCGGCCTCGTCGTCTACTGCCGTAGCGAGCGACGTGCCACCATCGCCGAGAAGATCCTGCGCCAGGCGGGGTTCTCCAACGTGATGCACCGCGACGGCGACATGCTCGCCTGGCTGGAGGCCGGCCTGCCCACCGAAAAGTAAACGCCTACCCGGACCGCATGGCTACGAAAGACGTGCGAGCCGCTGCCCGGGGCTCAACGGATGTAGCCCAGCGCGCGGAGGGTTTTGAGCTGCTCCGGCGTGAGCGCCAGCTCGCCCGAGCGGGTGCAGCGTTGTCGTAGCGCTTGGTGTTGCTCCCACTCCTTCTGGAGGAACTCCGTGTACTTGGCCGCCAGGTCTGGGTGTTGCACGTGCACGGTGCCTCCGTAGTGGGGATTGTTCCAGCGGTCGAACAGCAGCAGCGGTGGTCTTCTCCGCTCCGGGGGTAGGTCTTCGCTTTGCGATTGCAGGTTGATGCCGAGAGAGGCGACCCAGCGGCCGTCGATGACTTCGATCTGGCCGCTCAGCTCACCGGTTCCGGCATCGACGTAGATTTCCTCGAGGATGACCGGCCTCGGCTCCCAACCTTCCTGGCCGAGGAGCACTGGGGCGAGGGATCGGCCTTGCAGCACTTCGGGTACTGGCAGGCCGGCGAGCTCCAGAATGGTGGGAAGCATATCGATCATCGACACCGGCCCGGGGAAACGCTGTCCGGCAGCGATCCGCTCTGGCCAGACGATGATCATCGGGATGCGTTGCGCATAGGAATAGTAGGAGGCACCCCAGCGGGCCGGCATCGGCTCCAGCAGCCCGGCGCTGTAGTCGGTGCCGTGGTCGGCGGCGACGATGAGCAGCGTGTGCTGCCACTCGCCAGTTGCCTTCAGCGGCTCCGCCAACCTGCCGAGCTGGTAGTCATTGTGCGTCATGGTCTCGTCGTAGAGGTCCCTGGCGGCGCTGTAGAAGGCCTGGCGACGGATGCCGATCGCCTCGAAGATCGCCGGCGAGATTCTGGGAGTAGGCCATGTCGTGCCGGGGAAACCGCGGGCCTTCCCTACCTGTCGCTCCCACTCGTAGTAGCGCTGCCGCCGCTCCGGCGCGACATAGAGGCCAGCGAAGGGAGCCACCGGCTTCCAGGGCCAGTGCACATCCGTGGTCTGGAAGTGCACCCAGTAGGGCT
>JBHHYG010000401.1:0-3280 GCA_046757445.1 Acidobacteriota bacterium | reverse complement strand
GATGGAAAACCCTTCTGGGTCAGGGACTTCACGCTGAGGCGGTCGGCATAATCAGCATGCCTGTCCGACCCTCCTCTCTCCCATCAATTCCGATGGAGAAAGGAGATCACGATGGGCAGACCGTCTCGGGTTCGAGTGATTGGACCGCTGGAGCTGTACGCCTCCGGGTTTCGCCGAGAGCTTGTGCGGCAGGGCTACACCGCCCATTCGGCGAGCAACCAGCTGCAGCTCATGGCACACGCGAGTCGCTGGTTGGCGAGCCACGGGCTTGACGCAGGCGACCTCATACCCGCTCGAGTCGAGGAGTTCTTGGGGACTCGACGGGCTGAGGGCTACAGGCTGTGGTTGTCGACCAAGGCGATGGCGCCGCTCCTGGCGTATCTGCGTGGTCTCGGCGTGGTGCCGACGCCGGGCCCTGTGGTGCCGGCTACGTCGGCCGAAGGCTTGCTGGAGCGCTACCGCGGCTACCTGATCCGGGAGCGGGGCCTGGCGGCAAGCACCATCGCCGCCTACTCGCACGTGGCGAGGTTGTTCTTGTTCCACCGCTCACCTGAGGGTGAGCTGGGGCTGGAGCACCTGAGCGCGGCAGAGGTCACCGACTTCGTGGCCGCCGAGTGCCGGACCCGCAAAATCGGTTCCGCCAAGTACATTGTGTGCGGGCTGCGGGCGCTGCTGCGCTTCTTGTATGCGGAGGGTCACGTCAAGAGCGCGCTCGCCGCTGCAGTACCGTCCGTGGCGGGCTGGCGCCTGGCGGGTCTCCCCAGGGCGCTCAGTCGCCGGGAAGTCTCGGCCCTGCTGGCGAGCTGCGATCGGCGGACCACCACCGGCCGGCGCGACTTCGCCGTGCTCACGCTGCTGGCGCGACTCGCGCTTCGCGCGGGGGAGGCGGCGGCCTTGGCGCTGGTGGACTTCGACTGGCGAGCCGGGGAGGTAGTGATCCGCGGCAAGGGCCGCCGGGAGGAACGGTTGCCTCTGCCCACCGACGTGGGGGAGGCGCTGGTCGGCTGGCTGCGCCGGGGGAGACCGCGCTGTCAGAGCCCGAAGCTGTTCACCCGGGTCCGGGCCCCGCACCGAGGGATGACCAACTCTGCCGTGTCCGGGGTCGTCCGGACCGCCGCCGCTCGGGCCGGCCTGTCTGGCGTGAGCGCCCATCGCCTCCGCCACACGGCCGCCACCGAGATGCTGCGTGCGGGCGCCGGCCTGCTCGAGATCGGCCACGTGCTTCGCCACGCCAGCACCTTGACCACGAGCCTTTACGCCAAGGTCGATCGACAGAGCCTGCGCGCTCTCGCCCAGCCGTGGCCGGGAGGTGAGGCATGAGCAAGCTGCGCCACGCCCTCGATGACTACCTCGCCCTGCGGCGGTCGCTCGGCTACAAGCTGGAGCGCGCCGGCCGATTGCTGGCCGACTTCGTCGGCTACCTGGAAACGGCTGGGGCCGACGCGATCACCACTGACACTGCGCTGTCGTGGGCCATGCAGCCTTCCGACGCCGACCCGTCCTGGTGGGCGCACAGGCTGTCGGCGGTGCGGGGCTTCGCGCGTCATCTGCATGCCATCGATCCCCTCCACGAGGTTCCCCCCGCTGCTCTGCTGCCTGGCAGAAAGCCTCGCGCCACGCCCTACCTGTACGCAAACATCGCTATCGCCGCGCTGATGGCCGCTGCTCAAGGCCTTCGCTCGGCGCTTCGGGTGGTCACCTTCGAGACCCTGGTGGGGCTGTTGGCGGTGACCGGAGTTCGCATCGGCGAGGCCCTGCGGCTCGACCGCGGCGACGTCGACCTGGGCGAAGGCGTCCTTCAGATCCGCGACACCAAGTTTGGGAAGTCCCGCGAGGTCCCACTCCATCCCAGCACCACCGAAGCACTCGCCACCTTCGCCCGCCGGCGTGACCGACTCTGTCCCCAGCCGGTCGACCCGGCGTTCTTCGTCTCCACTGCCGGCACCCGGCTCCTGTACTGCAACGTGCACGTCACCTGGCTCGAGCTCGTGCGTCGAGCCGGGCTCGAGCCCCGCTCCCCGTCGTGCCGCCCCCGCCCCCACGACCTGCGACACAGCTTCGCGGTCCGCACCCTGTTGGGCTGGTATCGAGACGGCGTCGATGTCCAGGCTCGAATGCCGGTGCTGTCTACCTACCTCGGCCATGTCCACCCCGGCACCACCTACTGGTATCTGTCGGGCACTCCGGAGCTGTTGCACCTCGCCGCGGCCCGCCTCGACGCCAAGGGGGGAGAGCCGACATGAGCAAGCTCGCCCCCACCATGGAAGGCTTCTTCACCGAACGCCTCATCGCTCAACGTCGAGCCAGTCGCCACACCGTGGCTTCCTATCGCGATACCTTCCGACTGCTGATGGCCTTTGCTCGAGAGAAAACCGGCAAGGCCCCCTCGAAGTTGGAGATCGAGGACCTCGACGCCGAGCTGATTGGCGCGTTCCTCGAGCATCTGGAAGTCGAGCGCCGCAATAGCGTCCGCACCCGCAACAACCGGCTGGCCGCAATCCGTTCGCTGTTCGCCTACGGCGCCCTTCGCCACCCCGATCATGCCGCCTTGATCCAACGGGTGCTTGCAATCCCGGCAAAACGGATGGACCGTCGACTCGTGTCGTTCCTCAACGAAAAGGAGGTCAAGGCGTTGCTCGACGCACCCGACCGCGAGACCTGGGTGGGACGGCGCGACCATGCGCTACTCGTCGTCGCCATCCAGACCGGACTCCGTGTCAGCGAGCTCACCGCTCTCGTCTGCGCCGACGTGGATCTCAAAACGAGCGCCCATCTGCGGTGCCACGGCAAAGGCCGCAAGGAACGGATCACGCCGCTCACCCGCCAGACCTGTGGCATCCTGCGCTCCTGGCTGGCCGAACGCCAAGGAGAGCCATACCGACCGCTCTTTCCGAGCCGCCGAAACGGCGCCCTCAGCCGCGACGCGGTCGCGCTGCTCGTCGCCAAGCACGCTCGCGCAGCGACTCAGCACTGCCCGTCCCTCGGCACGAAGACCGTGACACCCCACGTCTTGCGCCACACGTGTGCCATGCAACTGCTCACCGCCGGAGTCGATAGCTCGGTCAGCGCCCTGTGGCTCGGCCACGAGAGCGTGGAGACCACGCAGATATACCTACACGCCGACCTTGGCATCAAAGAGCGGGCCCTTGCCCGCATCGCACCCCCAGACGCCAGACCCGGACGCTATCGGCCTCCCGACCCGCTTCTCGCCTTCCTCGAAGCGCTCTGATTATGCCGACCGCCTCAGCGTGAAGTCCCTGACCCAGAAGGGTTTTCCATC
>JBHHYG010000400.1:0-3284 GCA_046757445.1 Acidobacteriota bacterium | reverse complement strand
TTCCGGGCGGAGGCACGGAAGGTTACATCCAGACCGCCCGGCACCTCCGCGCCGGAGAGCGCGCCACGGTTCGGGTGAAAGTCGTGTGCTGCCGGTTGCTGCGGCGCCGGGGCGGGGTGCCGCGCGTGGAGGCGCGGGTCGCAGACGAGAGCGGCGGCCTGCAGGTGGTTTGGTTCCGGCAGGCCTACATGGGCGAGCTGGAGGCCGGAGCGCGGGTCTGGTTGCATGGTCTGGTCGGCCAGTATCGGGGAAAACCACAGCTGGTCAATCCGCTGGTGGTCATCGTCCAGGCGGGCGAGAGCGGCCCTGGAGACCTCCTGCACATCGGCGGCTTGGTGCCGATCTATTCCCGCATCGGCAAGCTCGGGCCGTCGCTGTACCGACAACTGGTCGCCGCGGCGCTGCAGGCGTTGGGTGAGGTGAAGGAGTCACTGCCCGGGTCGTGCCGCCGGCGACTCGGGCTGATCGACCGCGGTGAAGCCCTGCGTCAGGTGCATCGGCCGCCGCCGGGAGCGGAGCCCGAGCTGTGGAACGGCCGCCGCTCGCCGGCTCACCGGCGTCTCGTCTGCGAGGAGTTCCTGGCCTTTCAGACCGGTCTGCAGGAACAACGCCGTGAAGCTGGCAATGGACTCTGCTACGCGGTCGGCGAGGAGCTGCAGCGTGAGGTAGCCGCGGCTCTACCCTTCGAGTTGACCCGCGGGCAGAGCCGGGCCCTACGGGAGATCCTCCACGACATGGGCCGGCCAGAGCCGATGCACCGTCTACTGCAAGGGGAGGTCGGCTCGGGCAAGACGGCGGTGGCCGGTTGCGCCATGCTGGTTGCGGCGCTGAACGGCTTGCAGACGGCCCTACTGGTGCCTACCGAGATTTTCGCCCAGCAGCAGGCGGCGGCGTTGCGGGGCTGGGCGAACCGGCTGGGGATGCGGGTGGGGTGTCTGACCGCCGGCCAGCCGGAGGCGCAACGGCGGCGGCTGTACCAGGCTGTGGCCAGCGGCGATCTGTCGTTGATTGTCGGCACCCACGCGCTCTTGCAGCCCGATCTCCACTTCGCCCGTCTCGGCCTGGCGGTCGTCGATGAGCAGCAGCGCTTCGGTGTGCGCCAACGTGCCACCTTGAGGGCCAAAGGGGTGACGGCAGATCACTGGCCCGACCTGCTGGTGATGACCGCAACGCCCATTCCGCGCAGCCTGGCATTGACCCTCTACGGCGACCTGGAGGTGTGCACCATCTCCGACATGCCGGCAGGCCGGCAGCCGGTTCGCACCCTCATGAAGGCCCCAGATCGGTGGCCCGAGGTCCTCGGTCTCTTGCGAGCGAAGATCTCCGGCGGCGGGCAGGCCTACGTGGTGGCGCCAAGGATCGCGTCTGGCAGCGAGGCGACGGGCGCGGCCGTGACGCTCGAGGCCGAGCTCCAACGCCAGCTACCGGGAGTTGCCGTGGGTTTGCTCCACGGCGCACTCGACCCACGGGCCAAGCTCGAGGCCATGGGCGAGTTCGTCGCCGGTCGGACCGCGGTCCTGGTCGCCACCACCATTGTCGAGGTCGGCGTCGACGTGCCGGCGGCGACCCTGATGATCGTGGACCATGCTGAGCGCTTTGGCCTGGCGCAGTTACACCAGCTCCGAGGCCGGGTGGGTCGCGGAGACAAGCCGGCAACCTGCGTGCTCCTGGCGCATCCACCTCTCACGGATGTGGCGCTTGCCCGCCTCGAAGCGATGTGCGACAACCATGACGGTTTTACCCTCGCCCAGCGGGACCTGGAGTTGAGGGGTCCTGGCGAGGTGCTGGGTAGCCGCCAATCCGGCAGCTTTGGCCTGCGGATCGGCGATCCCTTTCGCGACCATGAATGGATGCTGGCGACCCGCCGGGAAGCGATTCGCCTGGCCAGCGCCAAGGACAGAGAGGCAACAGCCTACCGCCGCCGGTTGCGGGCACAGCGGCAGCGCCCGCCATTGCTGTACGCGGGGTAGGGTTGAGCCGAGGAGCTGTTCTGGGGATGCGCGTCATTGCGGGAAGCGCCAAGGGGCACCGGTTGCGGGTGCCCGCGGTGCGTGGCCTGAGGCCGACCGGCGATCGGGCGAGGGAATCGTTGTTCGCCGTATTGAGCCCGCGGCTTGCCGGCGCCCGTGTGCTCGATCTGTTCGCCGGCTCGGGGGCGTTGGGCATCGAGGCGTTGAGCCGGGGGGCGGCAGCGGCGGTCTTCGTCGACCGACACCGACGGGCGCGGGCGGTGCTGGCGGCTAACTTGAAGGCCTGCGGCTTGACCTCCACCCACATCCTCGGGGGCGATTGGCGGTGGGCCCTGAGGCGCCTCGGCCGTGATGGGGAGAGCTTCGATCTGGTGCTCTGCGATCCACCCTATTCGTGGACGGCCGCCCATCGCTGCCTGGTCGAGCTCGGCCGCGACCAGCTTCTGGCAGACAAGGGATTGGCGGTGATCGAGCACCGCGCCTCGACACCGCCAGAGTCGTGCCCCGGTTGGTGCCGGCAACGCTTGCTGGTGGTGGGGGATACGGCCTTTTCCTGCTATGCGTTGAGGAGCACGAATCGCATTGCCTCTCCTTGATCTCGCCCGCAAGAGCCATGCGTCGGAGCTGTCAGGGTTTCACCACGGCGGGCTAGGAACCAGGCAGGGGAGTCTTGACAGCTGGCGTCGGCGGCCTGGCTCCCGGCCCCTGCTATACTGCCGTTCCACGGCTCTGTGCAGGTGTAGTTTCTTGTTCCCCCCGTCCGGCTCGAGGTCGTGATGAAAGAGATCGCTATCTATCCGGGTTCGTTCGATCCGATGACCAACGGCCATGTGGATATCGTGCGGCGCTCGCGGGAACTGTTTTCGAAGGTGGTCATCGCCATTCTGCAGAACCCTCAAAAGCAGGCGCTGTTCACCGTCGAGGAGCGTCTAGAGATGCTGGCCGAGCACTACGATGGGGATACGAGTGTTGAAATCTATTCCTTCAGTGGCCTGCTCGTCGAGTTCGCCACGCAGATCGGAGCTCAGGTCATCGTCCGTGGCCTCAGGGCACCCACCGATTTTGAGTACGAGCTGCAAATGGCGCTGATGAACCGGCGACTCGACGACAAGATCGAGACGCTCTTCATGGTTCCCAGCGAGCCGTTCACCTTCGTTTCTTCCAGCCTCATCAAGGAAGTGTGTGCCCTGGGCGGCTCGGTGAAGGGGCTCGTGCCGCCGCCGATCGAGAAGCGACTGTGCGACAAGCTAGCCCGCATATCTCAACGGCTCGCGGCTGCGCGAGCGCAAGGGCCGCGATGACTGCGTTGCGCTT
>JBHHYG010000399.1:0-3292 GCA_046757445.1 Acidobacteriota bacterium | reverse complement strand
GAGCCCTCGAGCCAAGCGCAACGCAGTCATCGCGCGCCATTGCAGCCGCGCAGCCACGAGCCGTTGAGAAGTCCGGGCTAGGTATCTACTCGGTTGTCAGCCTCGGCGCCGCCGTGGCCTACATCTTGCTGCACGCACATCTTCTCGATCAGCTCGGCGGTCTCCGGCAGCGAGGCGATTGGTTGATCTTTTCAGAGCAGACCGCGCGCCTCTTCGTGGTGCTTCATGCGACCACCCTCTCCTTGGTGGTGATCACCGGCATCGCGCTGGCGTGGCCGCAAGTTGGCAGATCGCAGGCCACCGGCCTTGAACGAAGCAAGCGAAGGCCCACTTACGGCCGACTCGCTGCCTGGGCGGCCGCAGTGGCCATCGTCCTGCTCGGTGGGTTGTGGCTGCCACGCAGCGCCCACCTGCGCGCCATCGAGGCTGATATCTTCTTCAAGCAGGCGAAGGCCGCCACCGCCGCGGGAAGCTACGGTGCAAGTGTGGCCTTGCACCAGCGAGCGATTACCTTCCGGCCGGGGGAAGACTCGTATCGCTACGGGCTGGGCAACGCCTTCCTGCAATGGGCGGAAGCAACCGAAGACCCCGAGATGCGAGAGACGCGGTTCGGCCGCGCCGCCGACCACTTTCGCGAGGCGGCGGAGCTGAGCCCGTTGAATGCGGCCCACGAGGCCAACCTGGCCCGCCTGTTCTTGCGCTGGGGAACCTTCGGGGCGAGGCCCGCCGAGCGGCAAGAGAAATGGCGCGACGCCGAGCGTCATTACCGGAGGGCGGTCGAGCTCCAGCCCCGCTCCGCCAGGTACTACGCGGAGTCTGCGCGGCTGGCCCAGCTACGAGGGGATAACGATCTTGCTCTTCAGCGCTTCCGCCAGTCGCTCGCGCTCGACCCGACCGAAGGCGAAACCTATCTATGGCTGGCCGGGTTGCTCGAGCGGCGCGGCGCGGCGGTGCCAGGCCCTGCGGGCGCGGCGGATCTTTCGGACCCGGGCCAGCTGCTCACGCGACTGCCATGGATCGACCTCTACGACGCCTACACGGCCCTGAGCGCCTATTACAGCCAGGCCGGTAACCTCCAGGAGGCGATCCTGGCGAGCTCGAGAATGGTACAGCTGCGCCCCGACAATCCCCTCGGGCACCGCAGCCTTGCCCACCTGTACGACAGGGCCGGCCGCACCGACCTGGCGCTAGCGCATGCCCGCCGGGCCTTGGCCGTCGCCAGCGGCAGCGACCGCAGGGCGCTGGAAGAGCTCATCGGCGCCCTCGAGAGGCGGATCGGCGCGCAGCAATGAAGCCGGAGCTGGCCGTGCGCCTTATTGTCGCCTGCATCCTGGCCCTCCTGCTGACGCCGGTCATGACGCGTCTCGCCCCCCTCCTGGGGTTTCTCGACAGGCCGGGCCGGGGCAAGCGCCAGCGGTGGCCGGTGCCACTCCTCGGCGGCCTGGCAGTCTTTACCGCGGTCATGGGGGCCATCTTCGTATACCCGGGGCGCCCAGAGGTCCGCCAGCAGGCGACGATCTTCGCCGCAGCGAGCTGGATCTTGCTCTGGGGCTTGTGGGACGATCGCAGGAGCATCCCGGCGCCCGTCAAGCTCGCGGCGGAAACGATCGGCGCGCTCGTTCTGATGCTCGGCGGCATCGGCGTAGACCTTCCCCTGCCGGCAGCACTCAACGTCACCCTCAGCCTTCTGTGGGTGGTGGGCATCACCAACGCCTTCAACCTCCTCGACAACATGGATGGCCTGGCCAGCGGCATCGGCGCCGTGGCAGCAGGCTTCTTCCTCCTGCTGGCGGCGCACAACGGCGAGGGCGCGGCCGCTGCCCTGGCCGCCGCCGTTGCCGGCGCCTGCCTCGGCTTTCTGGCCTACAACCTCAGCCCGGCCAGCATCCTCCTCGGCGACTCGGGTAGCCTGTTCCTCGGATTCATCTTCGCTGTCGTCGGCATCGAGCACCAATCGCCGCGCAACCCCCAGTGGGTCATCTGGATGGTGTCGATGTTGGTGCTCGGGGTGCCGATCTTCGACACCACGCTGGTTGTGGTCTCACGACTCCGGCGCGGCCTGAACCCGCTGACATCGCCGGGCAGGGACCACCTCTCCCACCGGCTCGTTTCCCTGGGATGGACTCCCCGGCAGTCGGTCTTTCTTCTATACGTGCTCGGCGCCGCCCTCGGCAGCCTGGCGGTGGTGGTCAGCTTGGTGAGCGTTGTCACTGCAAGTATTGTCGGTCTGGCGGTGTCGTTGCTGGCGCTGTGGGCGCTCATCCGCTTGGAGCGACAGACGCTGGCAGACACGTAGTCGCTCCTGTCGAGGTTAGCCCGAATTTCTCAACGGCTCGAACTCACCATTGTCAACGTTCGCATACCAGGAGCGCCAATAGACCCAGCATCTGGCGGCAATCCTATCCTTGTAGCTTCTCGATGACGCACAAGAGTTGCTCCAGATCGAAGGGCTTCAGCAGCACGGCCGCTCGCCCGGACAGCTTCTTTGCCGAGAGCGAGGCGGGATTGCCGGTGACGTAGATCACCGGCGTGCAAGGCCTGCTGGAGCGAATCCGCTCAGCGAGCGCGGGGCCCGCGATCCCGGGCATCTCGACGTCGGTCACCAGGAGCTCCAAGGCGCCGTCGTGCCGGCCAGCGATCCGCAGCGCCTCCTCGCCATCGCGTGCTTCCAGCACCCTGAAGCCCGCGCCCTCGAGGACGCGCCGGAGCAGGCCTCGGACGTGGTCGTCGTCGTCCGCCACCAGGATCGTGGCCTCATTCCCGCAGGCACGCGACGGGTCTCTGCGTTGATCTCTGCGTTGATCTCTGCTCATGGCGTGGTTCCCAGGCCGCCCCGAGCTCGTCTGGGAGCAGGTCGGCGGCGGCAGCTTCTTACGGAATTACGGATATACGGAATCCGGCCTTCCGTATCCTAGCCGCTTATGAACAGAAGACAAGTGGGGCCGCGCGGTGGGGAAACCACCCGCAAGCGGGGCCAGGTCAAGAAAACGGTGTGGATCAACGACGACGAGGCCGAGGTTCTGCGGAAGATCGCCTACGAGGAACACCGTAGCGAGGCGAGCATCGTGCGGGAGGCGTTGCGGGAATACCTGGGGCTCGAGGAATGAAGCCAGAGGCCGATGCCGGCACCGTACCCACTGCCCGTCGCGGGGCGTCTAAGCTGGCGCAGTCGCCCCTCGCCAGAACCACTCCTCGGCGTCCTCGAGGGCGTCGTCGACGGTAACGCCGTGCTCCACACTAGCCCGCATTTCTCAACGGATTGCTGCTGCGGGCGCGGCAAAGGGCGCGTTCG
>JBHHYG010000398.1:0-3306 GCA_046757445.1 Acidobacteriota bacterium | reverse complement strand
CTCTATCTGACCCACTTCGGCCACAACAGCATGTATCGAAACAACGGCGATGGAACCTTCACCGACATCACCGACAGTGCCGGGGTCGATGATCCGCGCTGGAGCAGCACCGCCGCCTTCGCTGATTGGGACAGCGACGGCTACCTGGATCTCTATGTCGCCAACTACACCGTCTTCGATGCCTCCCACCCACCCTATGAGGGCAAGAAGATCTGTCACTTTCTGGACATCACCACGACCTGCGGTCCGACGGGCCTGAAGGGGGTGACCGACCTGTTGCTGTGGAACTCCGGGCGAGCCTCCTTCCAGCGGCTCGACCAGGGTGAGCTCGTGAAGGCCAAGTACTACGGGTTAGGGGTCATGCCGTTCGACGCCAACGAAGACGGCCTGCTCGACATCTACGTGGCCAACGATACGACCCCCAACTTCCTCTTCGTCAACCGGGGTAACCGTCAATTCACCGAGGAGGCACTGCTGTACGGCTTGGCCTACAGCGGCGACGGACGCGTGCAGGCGGGCATGGGGATCGCCGCCGGGGACCTCGGAGATGACGGGCGAGAGGAGCTCATCGTCACCAACTTCTCCCACGACACCAACACCGTTTATCAGAACAGCGGTTCCCCACCCTTCGAGGACATAAGCCAACGGAGCGGTTTCGGCATGGCCACCTTCCACTATCTCAGCTGGGGTGTGCTGCTGCGAGACTTGGACCTGGACGGCGACCTGGACATCTTCATCGCCAACGGCCACACCTACCCGGAGGTCGATCAACGCGACCTCGGAACGAGCTACCGTGAAAGAAACCAGGCTTTCACCAACGTCGGCGGACAGCTGCAGGAGGCCACCCAAGCCTCGGGACCAGGCCTGGAAGTTATCGAGTCGAGCCGCGCTGCGGTGGTTGCCGATTACGACAACGACGGTGACGAGGATGCGTTGGTCACCAACATCGACGCTCCTCCGACGTTACTTCGCAACGACCAGGCCAACGGCAACCAATGGCTGCAGCTCCGTCTCGTCGGCAAACGCAGCAACCGCGACGGAATCGGGGCGTTGGTTACGGTCTGGGCTGGGCAACGATCGTGGACACGGACGGTGCAGACCGCGGCGGGCTACCTGGGCTCCAACGACCCGACCCTGTGCTTCGGCCTTGGCCAGGCGCGGCAGGTGGATAAGCTACGCATTCGCTGGCCTTCCGGAACGGTCGACGAGATCGAGAAGGTAGAGCCAGGTCGGCTGCACCTGGTGGTGGAAGGGAGGGGTGTGGTGGCCCGGCGGTAGTCTCCGCAGGAGGTCGTGACCACTGGCCGCCCGCAGCTGTGTCAGGGAATCGGGCGTCAGCCGTGCGAGGAGGAGGCCAGGCCCAGGGCGGCCAGCACGGCCTCGGCCACCTCGGCAGGCGAGCCGGCGGCGTCGATGGTGAGATCAGCACTGCGGTAGCCGGGCAGCCTCGCCTCGTATCGCTGTGCCAGCTCGTCAGCGGCACCCCAGAGAGGACGCTCGCCTGCCTGCTCGGCGCAGCGAAGCTGG
Source organism: Acidobacteriota bacterium (assembly GCA_046757445.1). Taxonomy (GTDB): domain Bacteria; phylum Acidobacteriota; class UBA890; order UBA890; family UBA890; genus JBHHYG01. The sequence goes on along the minus strand of JBHHYG010000398.1, from coordinate 1,779 downwards.
AGCAGCTCGAGGGGGCAGCGCAGCCAAACCACCGTCGCCGCCTGCACACAGATCTCACGGTTGCGTGGATCGAGCAGAGTGCCACCACCGAGCGCGACGACGGTGTGTGGCTTCTTCACCAGCTGGCGGAGAACGTGGCTCTCCATCGCACGAAACGACTCCTCACCCCCCTCGGCGAAGATCCGCGCGACGCTCTTTTCAGCATGGCGGGCGACGACCGCATCGAGATCGAGAAAATTCCACAGCAGCCGGCGCGCCAACTGCTGACCGACCGTGCTCTTGCCGCTGCCCATGAAGCCGGTCAGGTGAAGCTGACGCTTGCCGCCGGGCGCCGCCGGCGGCGACCGCAGCTCCTGCTTGCGAGAAGGCTCTTCGCTCACCGCTCGGCCACCCTGTCGAGAGCCGCGCCGAAGCCCGGATAGGAGACGCTCGCGGCCTCGGCGCCCTCGATCACCACCGGTCCCGCTGCGGCCACCCCGACAGCCGCCATGGCCAGGGCGATGCGGTGGTCGCCGGCGGCTCGTATGGTGCCGCCTCGCAGACTTGCCGATGCGGCCACCGCCAGACCATCGGGAAACTCGTCGACCTCGGCGCCCAGGCAACGCAGCGCCGCGGCCATCGAAGCGATCCGATCGCTCTCCTTGACCCGCAGCTCGGCGGCGCCACGGATCTCTACACCTGCTTCGGTCAGCGGCCCGAGTGCCGCCAGCACCGGCAGCTCGTCGATGAGCGCCGGCACTTGCTCGGCAGCGATGGTGCCGCCGCGCAGGCGATCGGCCGTCCCGCGCACCCCCAGCGTACCGGTGGGCTCCCCGTACCAGTCTGGCCCGGGACAGGTCTCGATTGAGGCACCCCACGAACGAAGCAGATCGATCACCGCCGTGCGGGTGGGGTTCAGCCCCACCTGCGGCAGGGTCAGGTGGCTGCCGGGGCAGAGCGTGGCGGCGACCAGCCAATAGGCGGCCGAGGAGAGATCACCGGGAAGCTCGCCCGCGAGGGGCGAAAGCCGGGACTGGGGCTGGATCGCTACCAGCTGACCCACACCCCTTTCTTCGACCGCGAGGCACGCTCCCATCGCCGCCAGCAAACGCTCGCTATGATCGCGGCTCGGTAACGGCTCGTCCACCTGGGTGACCCCGTCGGCGTAGAGGCCCGCCAGCAGCACGCAGGACTTCACCTGCGCCGAGGCCACTTGGGGCCGGTGCACGATGGCCCGCAACGGCTGCAACCGGCCAGCTATCTGCAGCGGCGCCGTGCCGCCCGACGACATCCTCACATCGGCGCCCATTGCCCGTAGGGGCTCGACGATGCGGTGCATGGGACGCCGCCGCAACGACCGATCACCGGTGAGGGTGGCCCGGAAGGGCTGGCCGGCGAGCACCCCGGCCAGCAGCCGCATGGTGGTGCCGCTGTTACCGCAATCGAGCGGTGATGTCGGCGCTCGCAGCCCCCGCAGCCCACCACCGACGATCTTGATCGCCAGGCCGGCCGGCTCCGTCTGAACGGCCTCGACGCCGAGGCGCCGGACGGCGGCCAGCGTCGCTCCGACATCGGCGCCGGCCGGCAAGCCTTTGAGCTCGCTGGCACCTTCGGCCAGGGCAGCGAGCAGCAGCGCCCGATGGGCGATGGACTTGTCGCCGGGGACCTGCACTCGGCCGTGCAGGCAACGTGCTGGCCTGATCGTCCATTCCATGTTGCGCCAGAACCTCGTAGGCTACGGTGTCCTAGCCCGCATTTCTCAACGGTTTTCGTCGCGAGGGTGTGGGAAAGGGCGCGGGC
>JBHHYG010000397.1:0-3320 GCA_046757445.1 Acidobacteriota bacterium | reverse complement strand
CGCAACGACCGCCGTTGAGAAATGCAGGCTAGGAGCACGCGCCGGCGGACCATTCAAACGCCCATTCGAGCAGTGGAAGCCAAGGGAAAGCGATGACCAGGCAGATCATCGGCATCGACACGGGAGGAACCTTCACCGATTTTGTCGGCACCGACGGCGAGCGCCTTCATATCCACAAGCAACCCTCGACCCCTGACAAGCCGGCGACGGCGGTAACCGCGGGGCTCGGCAGCATGCACGACGGTACGGCGGACATCGTCCACGGATGCACGGTGGCCACCAACGCGCTGCTCGAGCGTAAAGGTGCCCGTACCGCCCTGCTCACCACAGCCGGTTTCGAGGACGTCCTCGAGATAGGCCGCCAGACGCGCCGTGCTATCTACGACCTCAACGTCGGCAAGGCTCCCCCCCTGGTCCCGGCCGAGCTCCGTTTCGGCATACAGGAGCGTACCGGCCCGAGAGGCGAGATCATCCACGAGCTGACCGAGAAAGAGGCTCGATCGAAGCTCGAGGAGCTGGCAAAGCTGGATCTCGATTCCGTCGCCATCTGCCTGCTGCACTCCTATGCCAACCCTGAGCACGAGCGCCTGCTTCTGGCGGCGCTGAGGCAGACCTTCGACGGCTTCTGCTGCGCCTCGCATGAGGTGCTGCCCGAGTTCCGGGAGTACGAGCGCTGCAGCACCACCGTGGTCAACGCCTACGTCGGCCCGGTCATGGAGCGATACCTGGATGAGCTGGACAGGAACCTGGCCGGGCGCTCGGTTCGCATCATGCAGTCCAACGGCGGCTCGATCTCGCTGCGGGCGGCCCAGCGCCAGACGGTGCGGACCATACTCTCCGGCCCGGCCGGCGGGGTGGTCGGCGGCTTCGAGGTCGGCAGGCTGGCGGGCTACGACAAGGTCATCACCTTCGACATGGGAGGAACCAGCACCGACGTCAGCCTCTGCGAGGATGGCCCCTCTCGCACCACCGAATCGTCGGTGGGGGAAGTGCCCATCCGCCTTCCGGTCATCGACATCCATACCGTCGGCGCCGGCGGCGGATCCATCGCCAGCCGCGACCCGGGCGGCGCCCTACGGGTGGGCCCCCGCAGCGCCGGCGCCGACCCCGGGCCCATCTGCTATGACCATGGGGGCTCGGAGATCACCGTCACCGATGCCAACCTCTACCTGGGCCGGCTATCCTCGGAGCATTTCCTGGGAGGTGACCGCAAGCTCGCCCGTGGCCCCGTCGACCGGGCGCTGCGATCGCTGGCCGGCCAGATGGAGTTGAGCGCGTTGGCGCTGGCCGAGGGGATCGTGCGGGTGGCCAACGCCACCATGGAAGGGGCAATCCGCGTCATCTCGGTGGAGAGGGGCTTCGACCCACGGGACTTCACCCTGGTTTCCTTCGGCGGCGCAGGTGCCATGCATGCCTGCGAGCTGGCGCGCAGGCTGTCGATCCCGAGGGTGATGGTGCCCCAGGCCGCGGGCGTGCTGTCGGCCTTGGGTATGCTTCTCGCCGATCTCCAGCGCGACTATTCCCAGACCATCTTGACCGAGACGGAGAGCCTCGATCTGCGAGAGCTGCAATCCCGCTTTCAGGAACTGGAGGATCGAGCTGGCGAGGAATACCAGGACGAGGGAGTTGCTGCCTCCGACCTGATCCTCGAGAGATCGCTCGACATGCGCTACATCGGCCAGGGCTACGAGCTCAACCTTCCCCTGGGCGATGACTACGAGGGCACCTTTCACGATTATCACCAGCGCCGCTACGGCTACGCCGACCGCCAGCGCCCCACCGAGGTCGTCAACGTCCGTCTGCGCGCCATCAGCCGCACGCCCAAGCCGAGGCTCGAGCGCCGGCCGCTGGGGCTGGCGGATCCCGCCGCTGCCATCATCGGCGAGCAGGAGATGGTCTTCTGCGCAGAAAAGGTGCGGGCTGACCTACTCGACCGCTCGCGCCTGGCCCCGGGCAACTCCTTTACCGGTCCGGCCCTGATCGTGGAATACAGCACCACCACGGTGGTGCCGCCCCAGTGGCAATGCAGGGTGGACGGATGGACGAACCTGATCCTGGAGATCTGCAGCCAATGAACCCGAAGCAAGCCGACAGCCGGGCTCGACAGACCCCCAGCGCCAAGACCGGCTCGTACGATCCGGTGCAGCTAGAGATCTTTCGAAGCCTCTTCCACTCGGTGGCAGAAGAGATGGGCATGACCCTCTGTCGCACCTCCTTTTCCCCCAATATCAAAGAGCGACGCGATTACTCCTGCGCCATCTTCGACGACGACGGCCAGATAGTGGCCCAGGGAGACCATATGCCGGTGCATCTCGGCTCCATGCCCCTGTCGGTGGAGGCGGCCATCGAGCGTGTGCAGATGGGACCTGGCGACGTGGTGGTGCTCAACGATCCGTTCGCGGGTGGTACTCACCTTCCCGACATCACGCTGGTGCAGCCGGTCTTCCTCGACGACGGCAGCGCCCCTGCCTACTACGTCGCCAACCGGGCCCACCACTCGGACGTCGGCGGCATCAGCCCCGGATCGATGCCCCTGTCCACCTCCATCTACCAGGAGGGCATCCGCATCCCGCCGCTGCGGCTGGTGCGAGCCGGCGAGGTCAACGAGGAGGTCATGGGCCTCATCCTCGCCAACGTCCGCACGCCGAAGGAGCGTGAGGGCGACCTCACCGCCCAGATCGCCTCCAACCGTACCGGCGAGCGGCGCCTGCGGGCGATCGCCGCAAAGTACGGCGCCGAGGTGGTGGGCGCCTACATGAAGCACCTGCAGGAGTACGCCGAGCGCATGACCCGCGAGGCCATCCGGGAGATCCCCGACGGCACCTACCGCTTCGAGGATCGCATGGACGACGACGGCCAGGGGAGCGGGCCGCTGCCGATCGTCGTCACCCTCACCGTCGACGGCGATGGCGCCCGCATCGACTTCACCGGCACGGCGGAGCAGGCCCTCGGCAGCGTCAACGCCAACTACGCCATCACCCTGTCGGCGGTCTTCTACTGCTTCCGGGCCATCGTCCCCTACCCCATCCCCTCCAACCACGGCACCCTGCTGCCCCTCGAGGTCGTCGCCCCCGAGGGCAGCCTGGTCAACGCCCGGCTTCCGGCCGCCATGGCCGGCGGCAACGTCGAGACCTCACAGCGCATCACCGACGTCGTCCTCGGCGCCCTGGCCCAGGCGATCCCCGAGCGAATTCCCGCCGCCAGCAGCGGCACCATGAACAACCTCACCATCGGCGGCCGCGACCCCCGCAGCGGCGGCGATTTCGCCTACTACGAGACCATCGCCGGCGGCCTGGGCGCCCGCGCCACCGCCGACGGCC
>JBHHYG010000396.1:0-3322 GCA_046757445.1 Acidobacteriota bacterium | reverse complement strand
GGCCGTCTTGCTGACCTCGCTTTCACCCGTGTAGGGATCCGTCGTGCAGCCGGCGCAGGAGCCGGTATGGCCGGTGATCGGCCCCAGGCCGCCGCACCAACCCGACGACACCTTCCGGCCGGAAGTGGCCGAGGTGCAGGTGGAGGTCTTTCTCTCGGGACTCGAGATCCCCTGGTCGATGGTCTTCGCGCCCGACGGCCGCATCCTCATCAGCGAGAGGCCCGGGCGGATCCGCATGGTGCGGCAGGGCCAGCTCGAGTCACAGCCCTATGCCACCTTCCCCGTCTACCACCGGCGCGGGAGGGAGGCCGGGCTCATGGGGCTGGCGCTACCGCCAGACTTTCCATCAACTCCTTATGTGTACGTGATGTACTCGTACAACGACGACGAGGGCCGGATCATCAACCGCGTCTCGAGGATCCACGATCACGGCAGCACCGGCAGTCAAGAAGAGGTCTTGCTGGACGGCATCATCGGCGGCCGGGCGCACGACGGCGGCCGCATCGCCTTCGGGCCCGACGGCAAGCTCTACGTCGGCACCGGCGAGGCCTTCCAGAAAGATCGCGCCCAAGAGATGGCCGACCTTGGCGGCAAGATTCTGCGCCTCAACCCCGACGGCTCGATCCCCGACGACAATCCCTTCCCCGGCTCGCCGATCTTCAGCCCCGGCCACCGCAACGTCCAGGGGCTCGCCTGGCAGCCACGGACGGGGGCCCTGTTCAACAGCGAGCACGGGCCATCGGGCGAGCGCTGGCCACAGCCCGACGGCTCGACCGTGAGAACACGAAACCGCGACGAGGTCAACGTCATTGCCGCCGGTGACAACGCCGGCTGGCCGCACGTGGTCGGCTACGGCCAGGTGGAAGGCTACGTCGATCCGATCCTGATGTGGCCGGAAGCCGCCGTGCCACTCTCCGGCATGACCTTCTATACCGGCGATCTGATGCCCGAGCTCGAGGGCGACCTGTTCATCGCCACTCTGGCCAGCGAGGCGCTGCTGCGCATCCGCTTCCAGGATCCCGACGATCCGTATCGGCCGACGCGGGTGGAGCGCTGGTTTGCACGCAGCCGAGATCGCTTCAGCGGTGGTTATGGACGACTGCGCGACGTCGTCCAGGGCCCCGACGGCGCCCTCTACGTGCTCACCAACAACCTCGACGGTCGTCGCCGCGCCGGCACCTTCGAGGGTGACGACAGGGTCTTGCGCATCGTCCCGGCAGCGACGGGCAAATAGTTTCCTGACGCCGCGCTAACCCGAGCCCGAAAACCTGTACCGCACAGCCCGGCGCGCGCCTCGCCGTCGAACTCCGCCTCGGGCCACCTCAGGCGTCGGATCTCGAATCGGCCCGGGCCTCGGCTCCGGCGACGTGTGGGACGACGATCCGGCCGCCCCAGTACAACGGCGAACGATCCCAATGCCGGTAACGCTGGCGGGTGATCCTCACGCGGTCGTCAACCACAACAAGAAGGTCGACGTCCGAGTCCTCATCGAGCTCGTCGCGGGCCCACGAGCCGAAGACCGCAACACCCACCAAAGCCCCACCGAAGAGTGAGGCGGCTCGCTCCACAACCGCTGCCGCCGCCGTCGGGGGGGCCGGCAGCGGCAGCGCGCGGTAGACTGCTGCCGCCATGCTCGCCACCTGGGCCGCCTTCCTGCTGTACGCCGGCGCCGCACTGGCGCTGGGGTGGCTCGCGCACCGGCGGCGCGAGGCGGGGGTCCATCAATGCGGACCGGGTCAGTGGAAGCGCAGCGCAATCGAGGCCGCGGCAGAGCGATGGAGGGCGAGCTGAGGGCAGAGGTCGCCGGTTGGTGGGAGCGGGAGTGGCCCCGGGGTCGTCAGGCGTACAGCAGCTCGTCCTGAAGTGGTGGGGAATGGGCGTCGGCCAGCATCGCTTGCAGGCCCGGCCGATCCATGTTGGCTCCAGTTGAGGTGTCGGCGAACACCTCTTACGCCACCCACCGGTCGTACTCCGCCTTGTAGTGCGGCGAGCCGTCCCACTGCGACATGCTGTTTCCCTTCTTACGCCACCCACCGGTCGTACTCCGCCTTGTAGTAGGCCTTCAGGCGGTCGCTCTGCGCGTCGAGCGAGTACTTCTGGTGGTCCTCGTCGGTGCTGATGCCCGTGTGGAAGGCGATGCAGATCTCTTCGTTCTGTTCCTCAAGCATAGGCGGGCATCCGTTCGCTGGTTTCGACAACGACACCGCAGGCATCGAGCGTTGCCAGGGTCTCGGCGAGCAAAGCAGGGTCGCGCGCGAGGCGGCTCAAGTCGCGGACGATGAGGCGACGAACGCCGCCGCGGCGCGCGTCCTCGAAGAGTCGGCGCAACTCTGGCAGCGCTCGGTTGTTCCCTGAGACCGCGGCGTCCGCGTAGACGACCGCCTCGTCGGCTGCCGACCCGGCCCCATGTCGCACCACCTGGGTCTGCCGCTCGCAGCCCGACCCAGCTGAATCGTCGGCAGCCGTGCGCGCGTAGATGGTGACGGTCTATTTAGCTCCTGGCACGGCAACCTCCTGTTTTCGCGCCTAATCCTACGTCATCATGAGGGCTCCCAGGGGGCGGTGAAGTCAAGGTGCCCATGGCCCACTGTCCCCCCACTGCCGTGGTGATCTGAGAAGGGGACACCAGAGGACACCGGCATTGCCGCGCACCAACGAAGGCGCTGGACCGAGCTGTCGGCTCCAGGCCAAAGTGGCGACCAACGCTGATCAGGTGGGCAATGGCTACGAAGAAGGCCGAGAAGAAGACCTCGAAGAAGCGCAAGAAGCGGGGCATGTCTTGCAGCTACGTCGATGAGTTCCTCGCCGCGAGCAACCGCGCGAAGAAGCTCTACGAGCGCATTGTCGAGAACGGCTACGCCCTGAAGAAAGCAGGTGCCAATCCTAGACCGCTGTCCAATCCCGATCGATGGGACGTCGCCGAGTATCTCTTCTTCGAGGTTGCTGCGAAGTTCGAGCAGTTCGCCAAACGAACACTCGTCCTTGAGGTCCAGAAATCCCTGAGCGTCAACCGGACGCGTGCGGAGCACATGGTGGGTTCTTCCGAGAGCGGAATCTTGGCCGGCATGGGCGGCTGGGCCCACGTCAGCAAGATGAAGAAGCGAGCAACGGGTCTGCTTGGCAGAAACTCCGTCTACGCAAAGATCGAAAATCACCTCGGGAACCCGAAGCTCAAATACCTCCAAATGGCGGTGACGATTCGCAATCGGATCGCGCACGCCAAGGGGAACAAGGGCTTCACCGAGATGCTATGGAAAGTCCCGGTACGTCTAACCCGCATATCTCAACGGCTTGCTGCTGCGGGCGCGGCAAAGGGCACGCT
>JBHHYG010000395.1:0-3339 GCA_046757445.1 Acidobacteriota bacterium | reverse complement strand
TAGCGTCAGTTGCAGGTAGTACTCGACCTGTTGCCGCCACCGGTCGACGTAGAGGTTTCGTTGCAGGATCTTGCCAGAGAGGCTGAGGTCCGGAAGGAGCACTTCCGCGGGCCTCGCTCCTCGGCTCCTCTTGAGCTTCCTCAGCTCCTCGGTCATCCGGTCCTCGGGCCCCGCCAGGCCGACCGCAGTGCTGAGCGACAATTACATCTCCCCATCGACGACAATTGGATTTCCCCACGGTTGAGGTGATCCGTCGATCAGAGCACGACACCTTCCGACCACGAGTTGGAGGAGGTGGAAGTGCGGACGACGGACGCCCAAGTGAGGAGACTGATGGAGGAGATGCAGAGACACGGAGCGATGGCGCTCGCAGCGATGCGAGCGGGGATGGATCGGAAGACGGCACGAAAGTACGTGCGTGCCGGGAAGCTGCCGTCCGAGCTGAGGAGAGCGCACACCTGGAGGACGCGCGAGGACCCGTTTGCGGACGACTGGCCGAAACTGGAGGCGATGCTGGGGGAGGCGCCGGAGCTGGAAGCGAAGACGCTGTTCGATCATCTGGTTGGGCTGAAGCCGGATGCGTATGAAGCGGGGCAGCTACGCACGCTGCAGCGCCGAATCCGAGAGTGGCGGGCGCAACGGGGGCCGGAACGCGAGGTCTTTTTCCCGCAAGCGCACCGGCCAGGGGAGGCGATGCAGACCGACTTCACGCACGCAACGGTGCTTGGGGTGACGATCTGCGGCGAGCCCTTCGCACACCAGCTGTGCCACAGCGTGCTGCCATTCTCGAACTGGGCGTGGGCGACGGTGTGCCATTCGGAGTCGATGGCGGCGCTGCGCCGGGGAGTGCAATCGACACTGTTCCGGCTTGGGCGAGCTCCGGAATTTCATCAGACCGACAACTCGACGGCAGCGACCCATGATCTGAGGACGGGCAAGCGCGGGTTCAACGAGGAGTACCTGGCGATCATGCGCCACTTCGGCGTGAAGCCGCGCACGACCGGCATCGGGGAGAAGGAACAGAACGGGGACGTCGAGGCGAGTCACGGCGTGCTCAAGCGTCGGCTCGAGCAGCACCTGTTGCTGCGGGGGAGTCGGGACTTCGAGAGCGTGGAGGCCTACGAGCGGTGGCTGTGGGAGAAGATCGAGGCGGCCAACCGACTGCGGCATTCGAAGCTCGTCACGGAGCTCGCCGTGATGAGGCCCCTGATGGTTTCGCGGCTGCCGGAGTATCGCGAGGAGTCCGTCGTCGTGACCTCGTGGAGCACGGTGCGGATCAAGCGCAACACCTACTCGGTGCCGTCGCGCCTGATCGGCGAGAGTGTCCGCGTGCACATCTACGAGCAACGGCTCGAGATCTCTCACGGCGGGGTGCTGCAGCTCGAGGTGGAGCGGCTGCGCGGTGAAGGCGGGCACCGGATCAATTACCGGCACGTGATCTGGTCGCTGATCCAGAAGCCCGGGGCGTTCGCCCGTTACCGATACCGGGAAGATCTCTTCCCCTCCCTCACGTTCCGCCGGACATACGACGCCCTCACGGAGCGATTAGACGCCTGGAAGGCCGACATCGAGTACCTGCGCATTCTGCATCTGGCCGCGTCGACCATGGAGAGTGAGGTCGAGGACGCCCTCGGTCGCCTGCTGGAGGCGGGCCAGTGCCCGGATGCCGATGCCGTCAAGGGCGTTGTAGCGCCGCAGACAATCGAGGTGCCGGCACTGGAGGTGCCTGCGGTGGATCTGAGCAGCTACGACCGCCTGCTCACCGGTGAGGCGGAGGCACGCCCATGAAGCGCAGGGCCGATCAGGCGGAGAGAAGTCTGGGGGTGCTCCTGAGGACGCTGAAGCTGCCCTCGTTCGTTACCTGGTACGAGGAGCTCGCACGCCAGGCCGAGCGCGACGGCTGGACCCACATCGAGTACCTGCGCCGCCTGCTGGAGCTCGAGCTGTCCGAGCGTCAGCAGCGACGGATCGAGAGGCTGCGAAAGGGCTCCGGCTTGCCCGGCGACAAGACGATCGGGTCGCTCAAGACCGAGAAGCTGCCCGCGAAGGTCCGCCGCCAGATTCCCGCGCTCAGCGAGGGCGGGTTCGTGCACCGAGCGGAGAACGTGCTGGCGTTCGGGCTGCCCGGCCGCGGGAAGACTCATCTCCTGGCGGCGATCGGCCACGAGCTGGTCCAGCGTGGCTATGCAGTACTGTTCACGCCGGCGTACCGCCTGGTGCAGCGGCTCCTGGCGGCCAAGCGCGATCTGCTTCTCGATCGCGAGCTCAAGCGGCTCGACCGCTACGACGCGGTCATTCTCGACGATCTTGGCTACGTCCAACAGGACCGCGAGGAGATGGAGGTGCTCTTCACCTTCCTGTCGGAGAGGTACGAGCGGCGCAGCGTGATGATCACCAGCAATTTGGTGTTCTCGCAGTGGGACCAGATCTTCAAGAACCCGATGACGACGATGGCGGCGATCGATCGCCTGGTGCATCACGCCATCATCCTGGAGATGGCCGGACCGAGCATCCGCGAGGAGGAGGCGAAGGCCTCACGGCGGGGGAACGGAAGAACGCGCCCATCCGACCCGCCAGAGGCCACACCCTGATGGACAGCACCAGATGCGTGGAGGTGAGAAAGGACCCGAATCCAGGGGGTACCTACCCCCTTGCCTGGGTCGCGCGCGTTGCTCTGAGGCGATCCTACGCGGCCGGATTCTCCACGCCAGGGACTCGCGGAGCCAATCCGAGCCCCCGGTACACCTCCGCCCCGTTCGCGCGCCCGCCGTTGGGGGACCACTCCGGTCGCCCTTCGGGCTCCCTCCGTGCTCCCCAAACGGCGAAGGAACATCGACCTACAGCGGACCGGAAAGAGAAGAAGAAGAGGAACCTACGAACCAGTGGCGATGGGGAAGTCTAATTGTCGCTGGTGGGGAAAAGTAGTTGACGTCGGCCAACCGGTGAACAGATTGAGCTGCGCCGGCGCTTCCGGCGCCACATCCAACGTCTCCGAAGCGACCTCTGCGTTCGTGCTCATCGCGACCTCCCGTTGCGTGCCAGAACGCCGTGGCTATTGGCGGCGGTGGACCACGTACCATCCGTTGCCGAAGACGGCGTTCTTGCCGACGTGAACATACTCGCCGATGCGCAGCAACGGCAAAAATGGGGCCATCTCGCCCCGGAACGTGATCTTGCCGGCAAACCCGCTCAGATCGTGGGCGACGCCGCGGCGTGTGGACAAACGCGTGCGCTCCACCCAGCCGGTTTCGTCGGCCACCGTCTCGACCCGCTCCGCCGCCTCGCCCAGGGCCTTGAAGTCCAGATCGAGTGGCCCCGGACCATAGAAGGCGCACAAGC
>JBHHYG010000394.1:0-3340 GCA_046757445.1 Acidobacteriota bacterium | reverse complement strand
CTCCGCAAGGACCTAACGCCTCCAACGAAGCGGGGGAAGCGGCATCGATCGAGGAGTCCGTCATTTCAAACACGGAGACCGCGGCGACACCGGTCGATGAGGACCCCCCCTGGATCAGGACGGTGACCGACGAGCCCGTAGCCAGCGCCCCGGTTCCCTACGGCGTCATCCAGCGGACGCGGCCGGCCTTTATCGCCTACCAGATCTACAACCTTGCGCCAGGCGCCGACGATGAGGTCCACTACGAAATCGAGCAGCGGCTGCTGACCCTACAGGAGGGCAACGGACCGGGAGCCGGCAGCCAGGTCGCCGGCATCGCCAGCCAGGTGGCCCAGGCCATGTTCCCTCTATACAGCTTCATCGCCCTGACCGGCTTGTTCGGTATCGGCCGTGCCACCAAGGACCCCAACGCCGGCCTGTTCAGCAGCGGCCGGTCGGTGGAGGGCGAAGCGCAGCAGGCAGTGAACGGAGTCTACTGGCTCGATCCCCGCGAGATGAAAAAAGGCATCTACGAGCTCTACATCACCATCAAGGACAAAGTGAACGGCAGCCGCACCACCAAGTCGCTGATCTTCCGGGTCACCGGCGATCTGGAAGTGGCCAAGTAATCAGCCGCCGATCATCTCCTTAAGAGCGGCGATGAACTGTTCGATGTCTGCCTTGTCGGCCGCCTCGGGATCCTGTTCCAGATAGGACTGGAAATGCTCGATCGCCTTGGCGTACTGCTCGACTCGCGCGTAGGCGTAGCCGAGATTCTTGTGCGCCAGCGGGTAGTGGGGCTGTAGAGCCAAAGTCTCCTCGAGCTCGGCGATGCCGTTTCCCACCTGGCCGGCGTTGATCATCACCACGCCGACGTTGTAGTGCGACATGGGATCGGTAGGATCGAGGTCCAGGGCGCGCTTGAACTCGCCAGCAGCACTCTCCTCGTCGTTCATCGCCGAGTAGGTCTGGGCGAGCTCCAGGTGGGGGGCGGCATCCTCGGGCGCCAGCTCGGCCCACTTCTTGTACGCTTCGACGGCCTCCGGGTAACTCCTTTCCTCCAGGTAGCTGCGCCCGATAATGGAATAGACGGCGCTCAACGCCTCATGATTCTCGGGCCTATCGTCGATGTTGCCGAGCGCTTCTCGCATGAGCGTGATGGCCTCGTCGAAGCGACGCTCCGAAAAAGCCTGCCGACCCGCCCCGTAAGCATCGTTGGCGGCATTGGCGCGCTTGACCGATTCGGGAATGACGATCTTCTGGAGCTGGACGTTGAACTTGTTGGGACCCACCCTCAGGCTCACCTCTTTGACCAGGGGCTGGTAGCCCTCCAGGGCGTAGCTGATGGTCACCCTGGCGACCCGGACGTTGCGGGCGAAATAGATTCCCTCGTCCGAGGTTTCCAGCTTGATATCGGGGTAGGGGGCACGAGCGTTCTGCACCACCATGGCGATGGTCACCGCCACTCCTCCGAGGGGGTTGCCGTCGCTATCCGTGACCGTGCCGGAGACGCGGGCGCCGAACTGGCCCGGCCGCACAACGGCCGAGCCGGCACTCGCCTCCGGCAGGTTTCCGAGACACACCACCAGGACCAGTCCCGCCACCAGCGCCAGCGAGCCACGCTGTCGCCGGCGCGAGCTTCTGTCACTTTCCCGATTCATGGCTAGCTCCACAATCCCATCGATGCAGCGCGGGGCACGCTTACAAAAAACCGTCACTATCGCCAACCATAGCTGGCCGTCTGACTCAACGGTAGCCTCCCCATCTGTCATGGAGCCTGCAGCCACGGCCCGACGACGGTGATGGGCGGGAGCCGATCGGTTACCCTCGTCCTTGTGATGAAACGATGGGCACCCTTGCCGGCATCGTTATGGTTGGCGCTGGGAGCCGTTGGCCTCATTCCCCCTGCGCCATCCGCCCCCATGCCGCCGATCGGCCGCACGGTGCAGGCGGGGGGACCCGAGGTCAAGATCGTCACCCCTTCCACCGACCAGCCCCTCGGTGATCCGGTCATCATCCAGGCGTTGGTTCGATCGCGTGGTGGAGCTTCGAGACTGCGCGTCGTCGCCTACCTCGACGACCTTGAGCTGGAGACCCTCACCAAACCCCCTTTCCGCTGGATCGTACGACGGCCAGCGCGGGCGACGGCCGTACATGTGCGGGTGGTCGCAGTGGACGGCAGCGGCAGGCAGGGAGAGGACGAGTTGATGGCCTCCCGCACTCCCAGCGCTCGCTTCGAAGCGGAGGTGCAGGCTGTGAGCCTGAACCTCGCGGCCCTGGATGAGTCGGACCGGTTCATCTCCGATCTGCGGCCGGCCGAGTTGCTCATCCAGGACAACGGCGTCGAACAACAGATCATGGACTTCGCCAGGGGCGAGGCGCCGCTGCGGATCGCCCTGCTCCTCGACCGCAGCGGCAGCATGGCCGACAAGATGCAGGGGACGCTGGGGGCGCTGCAGGAGTTTCTTACCCAGCTCGGCCCCCAGGACGAGGTGAAGCTGATGGGCTTCAACCAGCGGGTCACCTCCTTCACCCCCTTCACCAACCTCCACGGGCTGGTCGCCTCGTTCGCCCAGGGCATCACCGCCGAGGGAAGCACGGCGCTGTTCGACGCCTTGCTGTACGGGTACCGCCAGCTGGCGACGATCGACGAGGCGAGGGTGAGGCGGGTGATCTTCCTGCTCACCGACGGCGAGGATCGCGAGAGCAGGGTGGCGCTACACCCGGCTCTCGACCTGGTGCGCAAGGGAGGGGTCACCATCTACGCCCTGGGGCAAGGCGAGGCGCTGCATGACCCCGACCTTCGAGCCGTACTCGAGCAGCTGGCGGATGCGACCGGCGGCGAGGCCTTCTTCGAGGACGACCTGGCACGACTAGAGGGTCTGTTTGTACGGGTCGCCCAGGCGATGCGCGCACTCTACTTCGTTTCGTACCGGCCCTCCGACCTCAGCCCGGGCTGGCACGAGATCGAGGTGCAGGTGCGAAGGCCCGGCCTGCGGCTGCGGCACAAGCCCGGCTACATGCGGGAGGTATCGTCGGGCCACAGCTGGAGAGAACCCGCACCATGATCGGCCGGGGAAGCATACCCTCGCACTCCGCTTGCGGCCCCTCCCGAGGTGGAAATGCCGCGGTCAGCCGGACGCTGCCCAGATGCCCCGCGGATCTCCAAGGGACGATCCACAGTGACGAATCAGCCCGCCCCAAAACCCCGCGGGCCTCCTTTTCGGCGACGGCAATGATCGCTCTCGGCATTCTTTTTGTCGCCAGCGGCCCGACCGCCGTCCAGCAGCCCGAAGCGCCCGTATCGGTTCCCGGTGGTGAGGCCTTCATCCGCTCGGTGCTGGGGATGGGTGCCCCGGTA
>JBHHYG010000393.1:0-3364 GCA_046757445.1 Acidobacteriota bacterium | reverse complement strand
CTCGGTCGTGGCCATGGTCGCCCTGCTTCTGGTACAGGGGATCAAGCTGCTCTAGCCCGAATATCTCAACGGGTCGTGAAGCGACCGCGGCAAAGGTCCGCGAAGCTGCTCCGTGCCCCCCGGTTGCTGCACGACTCGGATCTGATTGATCACCTGCCGTACGCCTCGGACCCGGGCGGCCCGCTCAATCGCACGGCTCACCTTCTCGAGCGAGGCTTGCACGCCCGAGAGAACAACGACTCCATCCCGCGTCTCTACGTGGAGATCCTCGACATTCACCATCGACTCTTTGGCCAGGACCCGTGTCACCTCAGCAGTGATCCAGGCGTCGAGGTCCCTAGGGTTGCTGCCCACAGGAGGTCGTGCGGCGCAGGCCGACACGCAAAGGCCGACGGCAGCGGCAACGGCGAGTGACAACAAGCGGTGCCCGCTGCCCAAGCTTGCTGCGCCCATCCAATCTATTCCTGTCGGCAATGTGCCGTCGTTGCCCAGCAGCCGAGGTCCCCGTTTCTCGCAATATTCTACGACTGCGGACACTACTACATCGCGCTTGGTGGCGAGGGCAATGAGAAATGTGAGCCTCAGTGTGCTTCACTGCGCATGACCGCGAATCGATAACCATAGGTTCCGAAGACTGCAAACTAAGGCTTTCTTCTCGCTTCTCTGGTGTATTAGGCTGACATCTCTATTCGAAGGGAGAAGACGATCGTGACCGAGCAGCAGGACGATCGGCGCCAATACGAGCGCGTCAGGGTCAACAAGCCGGTGAAGCTGGAGGCGACGCTGCGAGGGCGCTTCATCGACATCATGCGACTCGAGATGAGCGGCGTCACCATCGACATGAGCCGCGGAGGTTTCCTCGCCAATGTGGACCAGAGCATCTCCCCGGGCGTCCGTTGCCGTGTCGACCTCGAGGACAGCGAGGGCACGGCCGAGCCCGAGAGCCTATGGGCACGAGTGCGAAGAGCGAGCATGAGCAGGGACGGATTCGTCGTCGCCCTGGAGTTCGACGAGCCGATCAAGGCCCAGGAGCTCCTGGGAGGAGGTAAGGAGCCCGGAGCCGAGGTCAAGGAGTTTCCGCAGGCCTCCGAATCCGGGCCTGGTGCCGTGAAGAAAAAGCCGCCCCGCTCGCGCTCCAGGCGCAAGTCGAAACGCTAAACGCCTCCTCCTCCCGGCGCTGACAACTTCATCCACACAGCGGGCGATCAGGCCGCTACGGGAACGCCAAGATTGGCGGAAGCGCCTGGGAATCGAACCCAGCGCGGATACCTTCCGATACCCGCCTACGGATTTGAAGTCCGCGGGAGCCACCAGACCCCGTTCGCTTCCGCACCGCTGGCTCATTGTGGCAAATCGGCCGGCACTATCGCCAGTCGCTACCCCGTCTTGATCGACGTCGAGCCTCCGGCTCGCCATCATGCCATAAGCCTTCTGTTCCTGCCGCGAGCCGTTGAGAAGTTCGGGCTACCCGATATTGAAACTGCAAGTCGTCTTGACTAGGATAAAACCCCAGGGGGGTAGCGAGGAGTGAGGTGGCATGCCTGAGAGAAAAGAGGCCGGCCGGGAAGAGAACCGCGCGCAGCTCACAAAAAGCCTCGAGCGTGTGTGGCAGGAGGTCAAACAGATCTCCCGGCAGGTGGAGCGCGAGACCCGAAGAAGCGGACGTGTGGCGCGCTTGAGGCTGGACTTGCGCCAGCTCGAGCGCCAGCTCTTCGAAGTTCGCGCCCGCCTTGGGAAGGCGGTTTACGACGCCCAGCTAGCGGCGGAAGGTGAGCTACAACTGGGGCAGGTGGAAGGGTACTCGGCCAGGGTGGCAGCCCTCGATGACCTGCACGCGCAAATCCGGGCCAAGCAGGAGGAGATCGAGGGGTTGAGATCGCCGTCTCCGGAAACCGGAGCCGGCCAGCAGCCAGCGACGACCTCGAAGAAAATCGCCGGCGAGGCAGCCGGAGCCTGAAGCTCCGGAGATCACCGAAGTCGGTGGGGCTGTAGCTCAGCTGGGAGAGTGCTTGACTGGCAGTCAAGAGGTCGCGGGTTCGAGCCCCGCCAGCTCCACCAATATTTTTCTTTCAGTCATCGGAACTTACGGCAGGCAGCCGGCCGACGGCCGAGGACTGGAAGGGTCGCGGGGTCACATCCGGGCCACACGTAGACAGGGCCAGTGGGGCGCCAGGGCAACAAGGCTGATTCGTAATCAGCAGGTCCGGGGTTCAAGTCCCCGCGCCGGCTCTTTGAAACACCGTGCTCACAAGGGTTTGCGGAGCCGAGTGCTGTGGCCCAACGCCATCACTCGAGCAGTGTCACGCCACCATGGATGGAAAGGTTCCCTCGAGCGGCAAACACTGGGGCCGCGTTCACGGACGACAAGAGGTTGATGCTGTGCCAACAACTCGGCTGAAGCTACCCGATGTTCTCGTGCAGGAAGTAGTGAGCGGGCAGGCAGTTCTTTTCCTCGGTGCGGGGGCGACCGTTGGAGCAAAACTCTCTAGCCCGCATTTCTCAACGGCTCGCGGCTGCGCGAGCGCAATGGCAGGCGATGACCCTGTTGCGCTTGGCTCGCGGGCTCGACGTACTGCACGAGTACGCCTGCGCCCTCGAACCGGCGCGCGCCTTGTCCTCGCAGCCCTTGCGCCCGCTCGCTTCACGACCCGTTGAGAAATGCGGGCTAGCGGTGCCGATCCACCGCTGGGGAACGATCTGCGAGATCGCATTTCCGATCGATTCCTAGGTGGAGAACACCGTGACGAACCACTGGCCTGGGTGAGCGAGTTAGCGATATCCGCGTCGGATCTCAGTACAGTTCAGGACTTCATTACCGACCAAAGACCGCGTAGACGACAAGCTCCGGAGCAAGTCGGGAGTCTCGGGTTGCCCCGATTTCACGGACAGTAAGTTAAGCCGCATTGTCGAGGTCGTCGCGCTGCAATCCACCTCGGTTGTGCCGGCACCGGCGGTGCTCCGCCGGCGGCCGAGCGACGCCGATGCCGCCGACCTCCGTGCAGGGGCCGGTCATCGCTGCCCACCTTCGGCGATCGCGGCCGGGCAAACGAACTGCACCTGTTGACCAGCAGCGTGCTCGGCTGCTTCGAGATGGTTGATCTTCGAGCCAGTCGATGAACGTCGAGTTCGGCGCGGCCACCACGAGCCTGCCGTCCGTCAGGCCGGCGCTGAATGTCAGCGACAACCAGGTGTTGAACGTTTGAGGGGATTCTCTGAGTTCTTCTTCTTTTTTTGTGTGCCCCTGCCGTGCCCCCGGCTGCGCGCCACACTGGTCGTCCTTCGTTTATGGTAAGCTTGACTTGGCTCTAGAGCCTGCATTTCTCAACGGCGGTCGTCGCGAGGTGGTGGAGAGGCGCGCGGCTGC
>JBHHYG010000392.1:0-3389 GCA_046757445.1 Acidobacteriota bacterium | reverse complement strand
TCACCCAGTGTTCCGCGGCCGGGGAGGGTGGAGCAATGGGGGCCGGCGGGGATCCGCAATCGAACCAAACCAGCGTCCATCTGGAGGAACACGTATGCACGGCCCTGAGGGGCAAGATGAACCCTCAAGGGCCGCTCTATTTCTGGGGGACCTCGGCCGTGCCACCCGAGGGGGCCGGTCGAGGCGGCACGCGGGTTCCAAAGCCCCGTGGGGGTCACTGTGGGTAAGGGGGACGGCTGGGAGAATATTGTACTTATCCCCTTTTTCCTTTCTTCGAGTGGCGCATTTCCACCGTTACTTCCATGCGCATCGAGCCTGTCGAGCGAGACGGCAAGCGTTGGTACAGGGTGCACGTTAAGTGCGATGCAGAGTTCGTTTGTCACTGCCCCACCGTCGAGCGGGCAGTCGAGTTTCTCGGCGTGTTCGAGCGGCTGACCGCCGACTTGTTCTGGACGCTGGGCTGGCCCGGTTGGGCTGCACCCAATAAGCTTGAGCCGTGAGGTACAACATCCTAACCATACGCTGGAGTGAACGCGCCCAAGCGCGCGTCGCTCAGCTTTATCGTTAGGTCTAACCCAGTGTCACGATGGAACAATTTTGGATCACGTTGCTCAGCATTACAGCGGGCGCCTTTGGGTATCTGATTATCACCTTCTGGGTCCGCCCGATCCTGCGCTACAGGGACGTAAAGTATCAAGTCGCTTCGGATCTCGTATTCTTTGCGAATGCCATCGAACTAGAAAAATTGGACGGAAGCCTAAGAGAGGATACGCTGGCACGAAAAGAAGCCAATCGACGCTGCGCGGCTGATCTTGCAGCGATTTACGGTGACCTACCCTGTTGGTACCAGGGTTGGCTGCGTAGGTGCAAGGAGGACCCAAAGCGGGCATCCTCTGAGCTAATCGGCCTATCCAATGAGTCTGACCGCGAGGAAGCAAAAGCGCGTATTAGGAACGTAAAGGAGTCGCTTAGAATATCTCTTGAGAGACCCTAGACCTAACCATTGGGTTGAGAAGGACGCGGCGGAAGAATCTATTCATTGCCGCGCCTCTCACCCATGACGTTAGGTCGCTGCCCAACGTGCCGTGCATAGTCGAGGCATCTTGGGAGGCTGGACAATCTCTCCCGATGCGGAGGAGGGCGGCCTTCGGATCAGCACTCGAGGGAGGCGAGCGATGACTATGGAAGCTGACCTTTCAAATGAACAAGTCGACGCTGTGATCGCAGCACTCGACTCGCTTTGTCAAAAGGAGTACCGCCTATCCCTGGATGAGGTTCGGCGTGATGACGACCGGCAGGTTGCCGCGTTGAGACTCGAAAGGCTCACGGGAATCCTCCTCAAACGCCACTTTGCTCGCGCCAAGAAGCGGACAGCGAAGCACCCGTCCAGCCAAACCGATGCGAGGCGCATTTGGGAATGGGATCTGAAGAAGCTCGACACTGGCGTGCGGGGGGCTGAAGCAGAGCTCGCGCTTCTGAATTGGCTGCGTGGTCCTGGTCCCTGGAATGAGCCGTGGGACTGGGCGGAGAAAGAGGCAGACGGTTCCGCCCTGACATGGGAGGCGTTCACAGACGATGTCGACTCGGAGCGTGGGCTCTTCAAGGTGACCGCCCTGTATCTGAAGGACGTTCTCGGAAGACGCGAGAGGCAGAGCATTGCCGAGTACTACCGCGCGGAGGAGTCGGAAGCGTTGAAGCGGGGCCTCGACCTCTCGATGGTCTTCGCCGGGGCGGCGTTGGGTCCGATCTACGCTGCTGTGGGCGTTCCAAGCGTAGCGGTGGGACTGGTCCTGTTCTTGGCAGACGTTGGCGCGGCCCGACTCTTTTCCGAGGACCGCCAGCCCGACGACTGGGCGTAGGCCTTTGGTCCCGGAGGGGTGCCCGCACCGCGCTTCGCGACCTAACAAGCCGTTGAAGCTGTCGGATCGCTGATTTTAGCGGTCGCAAGCATTCGCTTGCGCTGTTTTGTTTCGCGCCCGCAGCTTAACGGCAGATCCGTTAGAGGGCCAGAAGGGATATGGCGTACTTCATAGACCTGTTCTCGCCCGAGACCTACGAAGCCTTCTCCCGATCCACGCGCGACATATCAGGGTTCCGCATCCGCCACAGGGGTATGGCGGAGCGCATGTCGCCCGGCGATATCTTCGTCTGCTATCTCACACGCCTGTCCCGCTGGTTTGGCGTACTTGAGGTCGTTGAAGGCCCCTTTGTTGATAACAAGCCCATCTTTGTCCCGAACGCCGATCCCTTCGTGGTGCGCTTCAGAGTCCGGCCTCTCGTCTGGCTCGACATTCATAAGGCGATCCCGATACATGCTGACGAGATCTGGAATGGGCTGTCCTTCACGCGTGGCCTGGAGCACGGCTCGACGGCGTGGACGGGCAAAGTTAGGGGGAGCCTTGTTCGCCTGGATGACCGTGATGGGAAGCTCCTCTGCGAGAGGTTGCAGGCGCAAGCAGCCGGTGGAAAGTCCTATCCACTAACCGAGGACGACTCCCGCAAGTTGGCAACGCACACAGTGACGCGCCCCGACAAGGTCGTCACCGTCTCCGTACCAGACGACTCCGGCCTGGCTGAGCCCGTGGAGACGCCGGCCGAGGTAGAAGTCCGCGACTCCACCCGCATTCAGGCTTTGATAGCGACGGTTGGCGCGCGCATGGGGCTGTCCATTTGGCTTCCACGTGCTGATCGGGCCGCCGTACTGACGCAGTGGAAAAGCGAGCCTGGCGCCTTGCTTGAACGGCTCCCCCTGAATTACGACGACACAACCCTGCGGACTATCGAGCAGATCGACGTCATCTGGCTTCGCGGACGCTCGATCGTGCGAGCGTTCGAAGTAGAACACACGACGTCGGTGTACTCGGGAATTCTGAGGATGGCCGACCTATTGGCGCTTCAGCCCAATATGGAAATCAAGCTGCACATTGTCGCCCCGACTGCCAAGCGAGAGAAGGTGTTTTCTGAGATCCGGCGCCCCGTCTTTTCGCTCTTGGAGAAAGGACCGCTAGCTGACAGCTGCACATATTTGTCCTACGACAGCCTCCACGAGCTTGCCGCTCAGAAGCACCTCGCGCACCTTTCCGACAGTGTCTTGGATGAATACGCGGAAGAGGCTGAATAGTGCCACTCGACCGTCTGGATCGGTTTCTGGGGACACCATACTTAATTCTTGACGGTGAGCTTAGATGTCTCTAGGGGTGCCGCATGGCAAGGATCGCACGAGTGGCGGAACGGACTGGGGGCTGGTCTCGAATCGTGCAACCAGTTGCCTGTTGCTCGCGACGAAAGATACCGGACACCTTTCGCAGTGGTAGCCCTCCCTGTTCCCTGGTCCTGCCGCTTGACACCCTCCGGTCGTTGGACGAAGATCAAGACATGGAGTTTTCGGA
>JBHHYG010000391.1:0-3390 GCA_046757445.1 Acidobacteriota bacterium | reverse complement strand
GACCAGGCGCAGCATGTCACGCCGCTTTCAAGGTTTCACGCCAATCCCGGACGCCCGCGGCCTGGCGCGGCCTCTCGCTGCGCCAGACCCGCGGTCGCCTCTGGTCCTCACTTGCAGTCGTAAGTCACGCCGTTGGCCGCATCGATCTTGTGAAGGCCGATGTTGACGTTCTCGGCGATGATGATCGCCCGCAACGGGTCGGTGTGGATATGAGGATTTCCGTAGATGTGGATGTCGCCGCCGGCGCGGTTGGGATTGGCCGGCACCTGAAGCATCGGAACGGTAGTGGAGACCGAGACGTATCCGGGCTCCCCCGAGCGGATGCGGGGGTTGCGAGATTTGTCGATCAGCGGCGGCATCCACATCTCCAGGTCGAGCCCTGTGCTCAGGAGCAGGTCCGCACGGCTGAGCATGATCGCAAAGCTCGGCTTGCCGAGCACGAAGTGGGCGTCCTGGCGCGGATCAGCGATTGATTGAATGGTGCCACGATCGCCGACAATCTCCTCAGCAATGGAGGCATAGGCAGGCAGCGAGGCGACGATGCGAACCTCGCTCCTCGGCAACGCCGAGGCTGTGATCGCCGAGCTGAAGGCCAGTAGCAAGGCAGACACCAACAAGACGCCGGCTCGCCTCTTTCGATGACTCCCGCCCTTCACAGATATATCCATGGTTGCACCACCTTCCCCCGGGCGTGGCACTTGGCCGACTCGGGTCGTTCCATCCGTGAGTCTGAAGGTTCTGTAGAAATATCGCATCTCAGTACTTCTCGTGCTTGTGCGGTCCGAGGGCCCAAACGATCTGGAAAAAGAACTTGCTCTCGGCCCTGGGCTCATCGAGTCGTCGGGAGTTGTGGGAAAACTGGAACCGCCAGTGGGCAAACTCACTCTGCCACCACTCGGCATAGGGGGAGACCCCAAAGGTGCTCAAGTTTGGTTGCTC
Organism: Acidobacteriota bacterium; assembly: GCA_046757445.1. Classification (GTDB taxonomy): domain Bacteria; phylum Acidobacteriota; class UBA890; order UBA890; family UBA890; genus JBHHYG01. Next base: position 2,451 of record JBHHYG010000391.1, on the reverse strand, counting down.
GGGTAGCTGTGTCCAGTCGCCACGGAGGCCGACGAACCAGCGGCGGTTGAGCTTGAAGACACCATATGTGTAGGCACCATAGGTGTCATCGAGTCCGCTCGCGCCGTCCTTGCGCATACGTAACAGCTCGCCTTTCAGCTCGAAGCCGCGGTAGAGAGACCTTTGTGGCGGCGACCAGTTGAAATTCCAGTCGAGGCCGTAGACCTCGGTGCGAAAGCGGCCAGTCGGATCGTTAACGCCGGTGGCAGCCGACAGGCCGAGCTCGAAGTAAGACGACCTCGACAGATCGAAGAAGTTGGTCTCGTGAACCAGGAAGACAGGATCGTCGTGCTCGCGGCCCGAGAATGCGAAATCGTTCTCGTCGTTGACGATCTGCACCATCACCTCGTTATAGCTGCCGAGAAACGGGTTTGGCTTCCAGGCAAGCGACACGCCGAGCCCCGCGATGCCCTCTTCGCCAAAGATCGCCTGGTGCACCAGTGGGCGGTCGACCTGCGGTAGGCCGTGCTGGTGGAAGCGGTTGATCTTGGCCCAGTCCATGCGGAACTCACCGACCTTGAGGCCCAGGCTACCGGGTAGCGCCGCATAATCGACATAGGCCTCCTCGACGTTGAACTCACCATCCTCCTGGACGAAGAACGCCTTGGCCACCGAGAAAGGATCCAGCGGCGCCTGCATCGACACCTCGAACTCGTCGAACTTGAACTGGTTGTTCTCGGGATCGCCGGTGCGATCGGCGAAGGTGCCGAAGGTATCGGCGGTCACCGAGATTTCCGGGTTGAGGTCGGTGAGGGTTCGTTGCCGGTTGGTAAAGCGCCTCCCGCCGATCTGTTGCTGCGATGGTTGGCCGGCAGCAGTCTGCGGTGTACCGGCACCTGCCTGGCCGGCAGCCTGACCACCTGCGCCACCGCCTGCCTCACCGAGAATGCCGGCGAGCTCCTTCTCAAGCTCCGCTTGCTCGGCAGCGCTGACACCCGCCGCCGCGGGCTCGGCGGCCGCAGCCGGCGGCACCGGTGCCACGCCCCCGGCAGGGCGCGAGGCCAGGAGCTCGGCAAGCTGCGTCTCGACCTGGGTGAGTCTCGCATCGTAGCCAGCCACCGTCGCCTCCAGATCGGCCACGCGCTGCTGCAATACGGTCAGCTGCTGGGCAGGAGACTGAGCGGAAGGCTCCGCAGCGCTCGCGCTGGCGTGCGGCGTCGGTGCCTCCACTCCCGCACTGCGCGCGGATTCGGCCGCCGATGCGGATGGGACCGTCACGTTGAACCACAGGAAGAGCAACGTCAGCCCTGGTACGACAACACCCATACCGCACAGGGGTCGGATTGGTCTCGCTCGGAAAAAGTTGTACACGGATCCTCCTTCTTTTTCGCCACCACCACAGCTCGCCCAGCTTCACCTCTGGGGAGGCTACAGGTGCAGCGCACGCACAGTTATGAACGATGCTTGGCGTGCGCCTCGATGCCCGCCCCGAAGACGGGCAGAGCTCACTGTCAGAGCTGCGGAGGTGCGCGAGAAGGAGGCTGGGCCGCGGGCTGTCTCAGCAGCCGGGAGGTGGGGGCCTGCGCTAGAAGCCGCTGCCCCGTGCCAGCGGGATGCAAAAGTGGCGTCTTGGAGTGGAGGGCACGGCTGCCGTTCTGAGCGAGGCAGACGGCGCAGGCATCCTGCCCCGGGCTCCAGGACACTTCGACCTTGCCGATGGCATGGCGGTGCCAGGGCGCATGGAACTCACCTTGCTCGCCAGTGAAGCTGCCGGGCTGTCCCCCGCCGGTATAGACGGGCGGCACATGCGTGCCGACCACGATCACGAAGAGAGTGACCCAGAGTGACAGCAGCAGAGCGCCGGCTCGCCAGCATCGACTCCATGAGGATGTCTTCATCCACGTTAGTATGCCATGCTCTCGGATCCCCAAACACCCGCGCCCTTCTCCAGCCACAGGAGCTTGCTCTCCCAGTGGCCTGTGAGGGAGCCGGCAATGCAGTAGGAACAGTCAGAATGGCACGATCACAGAGCCATGGTAAGGTCGGCGCCATGTCCCCGCGAGCACACGATCCTGCCGAGACTCTGCCGCCAGATCACCCCCTCTGGAAGCTGCATCATGCCCGTGTCGGGGATTTTCGCCTGCGGCTGGCAGCTGCCCGGCAGCTTCCCTGCTCCGGCTGGAAAGAGTTTCAGTTGACCCTGATGGCGGAGGAGCGCGAGGCTCGCCCACCGGTTCTCGACGGCATTCACAGCGTCGGCGGCAAGGGCATCGCTCCCTGGTTCGATGTCGAGTACCGGCAGCGGCTCGACCTGGAAGCAGGAGCTGGCGAGTCGGCCCTTTCATCGACACATCACTGGCACTTTCGCTCCCGAGTGGGCGAGCTACCCCTATGAGGACAGTGTCGGGGAGGAGGACGTGCTGAGTGGTCGGCTCAAGCGAGGCCTCATGCGGGACTTGCTCACAGGGAAAG
>JBHHYG010000390.1:0-3392 GCA_046757445.1 Acidobacteriota bacterium | reverse complement strand
CCGCGCCCGCAGCAGCAAGCCGTTGAGATATGCGGGCTAGCAGCTCAAGATGACGAAACGAGGAACCACTCATTACGAATCGGTAATGGCGCACAGATAATCGGGCGCGAATCTACTTGCCGGACTGCGACAGCATTGCGGGGCCAGCGATGCGGCAGTGAGTAGCCCGCATTTCTCGACGGCTCGCGGCTGCGCGGGCGCCAGGGCCGCTCACTTCACGACCCGTTGAGAAACGCGGGCTAGAGTGGCCTATAATCGGGTTGAAGCATTCGAGCCACCCTAGCCCGACGAGAAATGCGGGCTAAAGGAGCGACGTGAACCGTGGGCCCCCGTCTTCTGTTGGTCACTGACGAAACAAGCACCCGCGAGGCCCTCACGACCGAGGTTTCCGGGCTCGGCGCCGAGGTCGTCGAGGCACGCGACGGCAACGAGGCACTCGAGCTGGTCTCGCAGCAGCGAGTCGACGGCGTCATCACCGGCCTCAAGTTGAAGGGGATGGACGGCCTCACTCTGCTGCAGCGCTTGCACGAGCAAGACCCGGAACTGCCGGTAATCCTGGTCACCGCCTACGGCACCGTAGCCTCTGCGGTGCAGGCGATGAAGGCCGGCGCTTTCGACTTCATCGAGAAGCCTTTCGACCACGACCAGGTACGCCGCACGGTCCAGAAGGCACTGGCCATCACTCGCCTGGTGGCCGAGAACCGCGTCTTGCGAGAGGAGATCGAGCGACAGTACGACTTCAGCGCCATCATCGGCACGTCTCCTGAGATGCTCGAGATCCTACGCCTGGCAGGCGACGTGGCGCGCACCGACGCCACCGTCCTGATCACCGGCGAGAGCGGCACCGGCAAGGAGCTGCTGGCCCGCGCCATCCACTACAACAGCCAAAGGGGCGGCCACCACTTCGTTGCCATCAACTGCGCCACCCTGCCGGAGAATCTGCTGGAGAGCGAGCTGTTCGGCTACGAGCAAGGTGCCTTCACCGGGGCCGAAAAGCGCAAGATCGGCCGCTTCGAGCTCGCCGCCGGCGGAACGCTTTTTCTCGACGAGATCGGCGATATGACCCCGGCGGTGCAGGTGAAGCTGTTGCGAGTTCTCGAGGAGGGGGAGTTCACGCGCCTTGGTGGCACCAAGACCCTGCGCGCCGACGTTCGCCTACTCGTCGCCACCAACCAAAACCTCGCCGAATTGGTCGGCAACCGCCAGTTTCGCGACGACCTCTACTACCGGATCAACGTCTTTCCCATCGTCCTGCCCTCGTTGCGGGAGCGGCCGCAAGACATCCTGCCGCTGGCCCGCTATTTCTTGGGTAACCTGACCGAGCGCACCGGCAAGGTGGTCACCGACATCAAGCCGGAGGCCCGACGGGTACTGCTGCAGTACGGCTGGCCGGGAAACATCAGAGAGCTGAAGAATGTGCTCGAGCGGGCGGTCATCCTCACCCAGAGCAAGTCCATCGAGGTACACCATCTGCCGGCTCGATTACAGCAAGGTCCGGCGACGGCCTTTGCCATGCCCATCAATCTGCCGGCCAGCGGCCTGGAGTTGGCCGAGCTGGAGCGAAGACTACTTCAGCAGGCGCTGGAGCGGTCCCGGCACAACAAGAGCAAGGCGGCGCGACTGCTGGGGCTTTCCCGGGCAACCCTGCGCTACCGCCTGAAAAAGTTCGGGCTCGACGCCGCCTAGCCTGCATTTCTCAACGGCGGTCGTCGCGAGGGGGCGGGAAAGGGCGCGGGCGCAAGGCGCGCGCCGGGAGGGCTCCGCAGGCGTATTTGACAATACGTCGAGGAGACCGAGCAAGCGCAACGCAGCGAGCGCGCCCTTTGCCGCGCCCGCAGCAGCAAACCGTTGAGATATGCGGGCTAGGGGCCCCGTTGCGGGCGGCGTGGGGACAGAAGGCCAATTCCGTAAGCACGCTGACACTCTCTTTTGCGCTGCCCTCCACCAGGAAGCACCTGAGGAGGCCACCCGCGGCCCATATTGGATTATATACTCCGACACGGCTGATATCATCCACTTTGTGAACCTCCGCACATAGTCTGCGTTTGGCCCGATTTGGCGCGATATTTCCGCCGGAATGGCTCATATGAGCCACTCCACAACTCGCCTCCGTTGACCCCTCCCCCCGGGTCGCCGGAAACCCGTACGGAGTGGGCCTCCTGGCGAATGGTGCGGGCAGATGCTCTGGCATGGCCATTGCATGGTTGATAGGTGCAAGGCTGGAGTCAGGGGCTGCCAGGCCTAACCAGATCGGGAGGGAGCGATGTCCATGCAAGCCGCCATCCTTAAACCCACCGCAGCGATCCCTGCGGTGCAGGAAGAGTGGGTGGATGACGAAGCATACCGCGAGCTGTTCGTTTCGGTTATCGAGCTCGCCATCAAAGACTACGAGTTTCTTCTGCGGATTCGTGATCAGCAACAATTAACGCCGTCAGAACGCAAGAAGTTGCGTGGGCTGACCGAAAACGGCGACCCTGAGGAATTTTTCGCCAGCCGCTGGTTCGAGGACATCTGCGGCATGCTTGGCTTGCAGCCGAACGTCATCCGCGAGCGGCTAGTGGAGCTGGCAGCTTAGGAAGAAAACAAGGCCCAGGATGCAGGAAGTGTATGGCCAACCCGCTCGCCGGCGCGGCCTCCCACCACAGACGCAAGTCCAAACCACGCTCCACACCACCCCCGCAGTAGCCTCTCCAGATTGACCATCCTGCCCCGCAAAATCCCCCACCTCCTGCTCCTGGGTCTCTTCACCTGCTGCCCCACCGACCGATTCCTTTCTCTCCCTCGCTTCATGCCTTCCCTGCTCCTGACCTGTCCCGCAGTCGCACCAGTAGCTCGCGTATCCCTTCACGACCGAGCACAGCCGCGTGGACCCTCATCGGCGGCAAGCCGCCCAAGGCCTCGATCAGGTCTGCCTCCCGGATCGCCCCGGCCTCTTCCAAGCTCGCACCGGTGAGCATCTCGGTGAGCATCGAGCCCGCGGCAATCGCCGCCGCACAGCCGTAGGCCTTGAACCGCGCCTCGACGATACGACCCGCAGTCACCTGCACAGCCAGGCGCAGGATGTCTCCACAAACCGGATTGTGAACCAGCGCCACAGCGTCGGCCTCGGGCAGATCACCGAGGTTGCGCGGCTGCTCGTAGTGATCGAGAAGGATCGCAGAGTAGTCGTGAACTTGATGATCTCTCATGATCACCGGGCGACAGTTGAGGGTGTCGAGGTACAAGACTGTAGGAAGGCTTCGAGCATCCCTTGCGGCTCGAGCGCGCTCGTTCGCGTTTCACGCTACGTGGCTTCCCTGCTACCACCGAAACTCCTGCCACGCACATTCGTAGCTTACCTAGTAGCCCGCATTTCTCAACGGGTCGTGAAGCGAGCGGGCGCAAGGGCCGCG
>JBHHYG010000389.1:0-3401 GCA_046757445.1 Acidobacteriota bacterium | reverse complement strand
GCTCGTCGGCGTCCCGCACCTCGGGCCAGGCCTCGCTGCGAACGCGAGCGATGGCGGACGCATCGAGCCGACCGATGTCGGCCGCGGTCTGCGGATCCATCCATCGGCGTGTCTGCACCGCCAGGGTGCGGCGCTCCTCCAGCGGCGCATCGTCGAGAAAGGCATAGGGACGGGCGTGAACGGTCTCGTGGGCCAGCGGCGACGGCTCGCGCAGGTCGCGGGCCACCAGCTGCACCTCACCGTTCTCGATAGCGGTTAGCAGCGACTCCAGCCGGTCGATGTCCATCGCCTCCTCGAGGCAGTCACGGATGGTCTGCTCGACCAGAGGATGGTCGGGAATCTCGCGATCACCGACGATGTTCTCGAGGCAGGCGAGCTGGTCGGGAAAGACGACCGCGATCAGGTCGTCGGCGTTCATCCGCTGCAACCTCGGCGGCACCCGCTTGCCGGAGCGCCAGCGCAACACTGCCAGCGAGCGGGTGGCGTTCCAGCGCCAGCGGGTGGAAAACATCGGCGCGCCGAGCAACGCCTGCACCAGCAGCTCCCTGACCGAGGAGGAGTGCAGGAACTTGAAGACCTCCTCCAGCACCAAGCTGTGCGTCGGCCCCAGCGACAGCAGGATGGCGTCCTCGGTGGCCGCCGCCTGCAGCTCGAAGTTGAAGCTGCGGCAGAAGCGCTTGCGCAGCGATAGCCCCCAAGCCCGGTTCAGCCGGCTGCCGAAGGGTGAGTGCACCACCACGTGCATGTCGCCGGCCTCGTCGAAGAAGCGCTCGATCGCCAGGGCCTGCTGGGTCGGCATCATCCCCAGCGCCGCCTGCGAGGCGGCAAGATATTCGACGAGCTGGCGGGCGACCTCTTCGTCGACGCCGACCTCGCCGGCCAGCCACTCCATCGTCGCACTTATCGTGGCGTCGCTAGGGACTCGAGCGCTCCCCGCTGCCATCGCACCATCCGCGAGCCGCTCTGCCACCTGCTGGCGCAACCTCGAGACGGCGGCCGACAGCTCCGGCGTCCGCCCCGGCGCCTCGCCGAACCAGAAGGGAATGTTGGGTGGCTGGCCGTGCGCGTCCTCCACCCGCAGCCGGCCCTGCTCGATTCGCAGGATCCGGTAGGAGAGGTTGCCGAGCTGGAAGATGTCGCCCGGCAGGCTCTCGATGGCGAAGTCCTCGTCGAGAGAACCGATAAAGGTCCCCGTGGGCTCGAGCAGCACATGGAAGTCGGCGACGTCGGGGATCGCTCCGCCCGAGGTGATGGCCGCCAGCCTGGCGCCCCGGCGGGCCCGCAGCCTGCCGTTGACCTCGTCGTGATGCAGGTAGGCGCCGCGTCGACCACGGCGGGTGCTGAACCCTTCGGCCAGCATCCGCACGACGGCGTCGAACTGCGCACGAGAGAGGTGGCGGAAAGGGTAGGCGCGCCGGACCATCTCGTAGAGGTCGTGCTGCCGCCACTCCTCGGCGGCGACGGCGGCGACGATCTGCTGGGCGAGGATGTCGAGCGGCTCGTCGGGAATGATCAGACGGTCGAGCTCGCTGCGGCGCACGGCATCGAGCAGGGCAACGCACTCCACCAGCTCGTCGCGGCTGAGCGGGAACAGCCGGCCCTTGGGCAGGCCGCCAAGGGTGTGGCCGGAGCGCCCGACTCGCTGCAGCAGGGTGGCGATCGAGCGGGTGGAGCCGAGCTGGCAGACGAGGTCCACCGAACCGATGTCGATGCCCAACTCCAGCGAGGCGGTGGCCACCAAGGCGCGCAACTCCCCCGACTTGAGCCGCCGCTCGGCCTCGAGCCGCTGCTCCTTGGCCAGGCTGCCATGGTGGGCGGCGACGTTCTCCTCCCCCAGTCGCTCGCTCAGGTGGCGGGCGGCGCGCTCGGCCAGCCGGCGGGTGTTGACGAAGACCAGCGTCGTGCGATGCGCCGCGATCAGCTCGGCCAGCCGCTCGTAGACCTCCTCCCAGACCTCCGCCGACATCACCGCCTCTAGCGGCGAGGCCGGCAGCTCGATGGCCAGGTCGAGATCGCGCCGGTGGCCGGCGTCGATGATGGCACACTCGGGCCAGCCGGTGCCGGTGAGAAAGCGCGCAACTTCCTTTATAGGTCGCTGCGTCGCCGACAGCCCGATGCGCACCAGCGGCCGACCGGCGAGGCTGTCGAGCCGCTCGAGCGACAGCGCTAGGTGGGAGCCGCGCTTGTCGTCGGCGATGGCGTGGATCTCGTCGACGATCACCGTGTGGGCGGTGGAGAGGATGGTACGGCCCCCCTTGCTGGTGAGCAGCAGATACAGCGACTCCGGCGTGGTGACCAGAATATGGGGTGGCTGGCGCACCATCTTGGTGCGCTGATACGAAGGCGTATCGCCGCTGCGCACCAGCGTGCGGATCTCCACCTCGGGAAGGCCCATGGCGGCCAGCTGCTGGCGGATTCCCTCGAGTGGGATCTTCAGATTCTGCTGGATGTCGTTGCTCAGGGCCTTGAGCGGCGACACGTAGACGACCTGGGTGCCTTCCTCCAGCCCACCCTCCAGCCCTTGGCGCACGAGCTCGTCGATGGCCGCCAGAAACGCCGCCAGCGTCTTGCCCGAGCCGGTGGGGGCGGCGATCAGCGTGTGCCGGCGCTCGCGGATCGACGGCCAGCCCCGTGCCTGCGGCTCGGTCGGCGCCTCGAACTGCTGCCGGAACCAGGCGGCGACGGCGGGATGGAATCGCTCCAGGCTCATGCGGTTTTCAACGCTGACAAGAAGGATCAGGGCGCAGCGGGCAAGCCACGGCCAACCCTATCACGCCCACCCACGGCGCAAAGAAATGCGTACGCCTTCGAACCGCCACGCTGATCTGGTCCCATTGCAGCGCCATGGCTCACGAGTAAGAATCGGGGTCTATCTCGACCCGAAGGTGGAGGCACCGATGAGAGACGAGTTGGAGCCTTGCCCAGCAAGATGGTCGGCCCTCTCGAGTCAAGACTCCCCCGCACCTCGCGAGCGGGCCCGCTCGACCATGAACGCCACAGGGGCGTCCATGTTGATCGGTTGCAGGTCAGTCTCGGGGTGGGTTGAGGCCCACACCCGGAAAACCTCGTCGATGAAGCCCTGTCCGACCGTATCCACTCCCTTGAAGTCAAGAACAACTTTACGGAAGCGTTCCAGCCCATGCAGCAGGCGCTTGGCCTCGGAGCGCGAGACGAAGCGAACCCCGACGGTGAACAGGCTCACCACCAGACTCGTCTTGGCAAACGCCAAGGCTTCTGTGTAGGTGCTGAAGACCAACTCGAGGGTTCGCTCGGTCTGCATCTCCGCTTCGAAGCGGACCCGCGTGCCCACTCTCTCGGGTGCCGATCCCAAAGCCATGTCCTCGATATCGTTGTCGATCATCCATCGTAGCCCACCGCTGTCGACCTCGAGGTAATCGGCG
>JBHHYG010000388.1:0-3415 GCA_046757445.1 Acidobacteriota bacterium | reverse complement strand
GTCGCCGCAGATCATCGGCATACTCAGCTGGGCGGCCGCTGCCCTGGCCATGTTGGCAAGACGGGATTACAGCAGAGCGGTCCTCGCGCAGCGCCTCGCCCGCAAGGGCTATGGCAGTCAGATCGTAGCGGTAGTCTGTGAGCGCTGTGCCAAGGCCGGCTACCTAGACGACAGGCGCTTCGGTAGAGCAAGGCTCGAAGCTCGCCTCGAGCGACGACCTTGCGGCCGTTCCGATGCGTTCGATGACTTGCGGCGTCAGGGTCTGGCCGTGACAATGTGCGAGAAGGTCGTCGATGAGAGCTTTGCCGCAATGGGCGGTGAGAAGGTGATACTCGAGTCGGCGATGAACCACTGGCAGGCACGTCACGGTGAGCCGGTCGGCTTGGCGTCGGCCAAGCGCTGCTTCGACCACCTCATGCGGCGCCGCTTCCCACGCTATCTTGTTCTGCAGGTGCTTTCTCCTTGGTTGGACAGTCTGGCAGACTGAGAGCTAACCGGCACTTCTCAACGGGTCGTGAAGCTAGCGGGCGCAAGGGCCGAGAGCCGTTGAGAAAGGCGGGCTAACCTCGATTGGACTGCGTCCGGCTGGAGCCTTGTGTTCTATGGTGTCGAGAATCCGAACAGAGAACGGCAGTAAGCGGACTGTGTCACCGAGCGCGGAGGAAGTGCGCCAGGCCTTTCTTGATTACTTCTCGGCCCGCGGTCACACGGTGGTACCGAGCAGCAGCCTGGTGCCGCTGGACGATCCTACCCTGCTGTTCATCAACGCCGGCATGAACCAGTTCAAGGGAACCTTCCTCGGTCAGGAGGAGCGGCCCTACCGGCGGGCGGCGTCAGCGCAGAAGTGCATGCGGGTCTCGGGCAAGCACAACGATCTGGAAAATGTCGGCCCTTCCACATATCACCACACCTTCTTCGAGATGCTAGGCAATTTCTCCTTCGGTGACTATTTCAAAGCCGAGGCGATCGAGATGGCCTGGGAGTTGCTGGTCGACGGCTACGGCCTTCCCCAGTCCAAGCTGTGGGCCAGCGTTTATGAGCAAGACGATGAAGCCCATGAGCTATGGAAGACGGTGGTTGGCATCTCAGACTCCAGACTGGTGCGATTAGGCCGGCACGAGAATTTTTGGGCGATGGGGGAGACGGGTCCTTGTGGGCCGTGTTCGGAGGTTCATTACGACTACGGGAAGGAGCATGGTTGTTGCCGCCCGGACTGTGGTCCTGGTTGTGGCTGCGGGCGATTCATCGAGCTGTGGAATCTGGTTTTCATGCAATACAACTGCAATGCCGATGGTGAGTTGACCCCCTTGCCTTCGCCGAACATCGACACCGGGGCCGGCCTCGAGCGGCTCACCGCAGTATTACAGGGCGTAGATAGCAACTACGACACCGATCTCTTCCGGCCGTTGATCTCTCAGGTTGCCGACAGCAGTGGCCACAGCTACGGGGAGTCAGATGACTTCGACGTGGCCCTGCGGGTTATCGCCGACCATAGCCGTGCCGTCGCATTTCTGTTGGCGGATGGCGTCAGCCCCGCCAACGAAGGGCGTGGCTATGTCCTTCGGCGCCTCATCCGGAGAGCGGTGCGCTTCGGCAGGAAGCTGGGGTTCGATCATGCCTTCATGTATCGGACCGCCGGCGAGGTGGTGGCAAGAATGGGAGGGGCGTACCCGACGCTACGTCAGGCCGAGGAGCTGATCCTGCGCCTTACCGAGGCTGAGGAGGAGCGCTTCTTTCAAACCCTGGGAGCGGGGGCCCGGACCTTCGACCAGCTGGCGGCCGAGATCAAGTCGGCCGGAGAAAGCAAGATTCCTGGGGAAGTGGCGTTTCGACTGTACGACACCTATGGATTGCCGCTGGAACTGAGCCGGGAATTCGCCGGCGAACTGGGGATGGAGATCGACGAAGAAGGCTTCCAGAAAGCCATGGAAGGCCAGCGCCGTAGAGCACGATCGGCGTGGAAGGGTAGTAGCGTGGGAGTAAGCGCCGAGTTGGTGAAAGCACTGCGTTCCGAGAGCGGCAACAAGGCCACCGTTTTCCTTGGCTATGACCAGCTAGATGTCGATGACGCCAGGGTTTTAGCACTGTGCCGTGACGGTGAGGTCGTGCCCAGTCTTCGGCAGGGGGAACAGGGCGGGATGGTCGTTGATCGGACGCCATTCTACGGTGAGGCAGGCGGCCAGGTCGGTGACCAGGGAGAAGCCGTAGCAGGCAAGACACGGGCGGTGGTCGTCGACACTCGACGTCTGCCCGGTGGCTTGCTCTACCACCAGGTAAAGGTGGATGGAGGGTCGCTCGAGCAAGGCCAGACGGTGGCGCTGCGGGTGGACGCGGAGCGACGCCACCGTACCATGCGCAATCACACGGCCACTCACCTGCTGCAAGCGGCTTTACGTGCGAGGCTCGGTGAACATGTCAGGCAGGCAGGTTCGCTGGTGGCTCCCGACCGGCTGCGCTTCGACTTCAACCACTACAAGCCCCTGAGCCCGGAAGAGCTCATGGAGGTCGAACGGCAGGTGAACGAAGCCATACGCCACGACTATCCCACCGAGATTGCCGAGATGGCACATGCCGAGGCGCTGGAGCGCGGCGCCCTGGCTTTCTTTGGTGACAAGTATGGCGAACGTGTCCGTGTGGTTGCCGTGCCCGGTATCTCCTTGGAGCTTTGTGGCGGAACCCACGTCTGCCGCACCGGGCAAATCGGCGCCGTACTGATCACTCGCGAGGAGAGCGTGGCTGCCGGGACGCGACGCATCGAGGCGGTCACGGGTGCCGATGCCATCGAGTTCTCACAGCGCCATCGCCATCTCCTGCACCGGGTGATGGTGGGGTTACAGAGCAACGCGGAGGAGCTACCGGCGCATGTCGAGAGCCTTGTCGAGCGCCTGCGGTCCTCCGAGCGGGAGGTGGCGCGCCTGCGCGTCAAGCTGGCCTCTGAACGTGCCGGCGAGCTGATCGAGGCGGAGGGCACCGAGATCGATGGAGTACGTGTCGTGTCGCGTCGGATCGAAGGATTGGATGCGGCTGGCCTGCGCAACCTGGCCGACCAGCTGAAGGTCAAGCTCGGCTCCGGCGTGGTTGTCCTGGGAGCCTGCCGGGAGAGCAAGGCACAGCTGGTGGTAGGGGTGACCACAGACCTCTCTGAGCGCCTGAGCGCTGCCACGGTGGTACGTTCGCTGGCCGTTGTCGTCGGTGGCGGTGGCGGGGGGCATCGGCAGATGGCCGAGGCTGGCGGCCCCGATGGCGATCGGCTGGGGGAGGCGCTCGATAGGGTCCCTGAGGTCGTCGCCGAGCTGTTGAGAAGTTCGGCGGGTTAGCCCGCATTTCTCAACGGGTCGCGGCTGCGCGAGCGCCAGGGCCGCGATGACGGCGTTGCGCTTGGCTCGCGGGCTCGACGTACTGCACGAGTACGCCT
>JBHHYG010000387.1:0-3425 GCA_046757445.1 Acidobacteriota bacterium | reverse complement strand
GCGCTCCTGGGGGACCCCTTGAGCTTCTCGGTGCAGATGCTCACGGACGGCACGGACCTTTTCGTGCATCGAGTAGGTGTCAGCACCCGCATGAACGAGATCGATCCGCTCGAGTCCGAGAGCGTCGATGGCCGATTTCATCGAAGAGCTCAACTTCGGAGCGTCGGTTCGCTTGAACTCGTAGCCGAGTCGCCGGCGGCCGCGAACGACGAGTAGGTCGAGCTCGGCGCCGGAATGAGTCGCCCAGAAGTAGCACTCGCCGGGTCGAGCTCCGAGCCGTCGAATCACCCGTTCGAGGGCGTAGCCTTCGAAACTCGCTCCCACCTTGGGATGGCCGAAGAGATCTCTCGGAGTCGCGAGATTCAGCAAGGCGTGAAGGAGCCCGCTGTCAGCGACGTAGATCTTGGGTGACTTCACTACCCGCTTGCCGATGTTCTCGGTCCATGGCCGAAGCTGGCGAACCACGAACGTGGCGGTGAGGAGATCGAGGTACCGCCGGACCGTGGTGTGAGCGACTCCGAACGCTCGCCCCAACTCGGAGCCGTTCCAGATTTGGCCGTGGTAATGGGAAACCATGGTCCAGAAGTCCAAGAGTGTACGAGCCGGGATGCCGATGCCGAGACGCGGCAGATCCCGCTCCAGGAACGTGCGAATGAAGTTTGCGCGCCACTCGCCGCTCTGACGGTGAGAGCGAGCCAAGTATGAGGGCGGGAATCCTCCCCGAAACCAGAGGCGTTCCCAGTTGGATGGACCCACCTCCCGTAGATCGAAGCCGGGCAGCTCGTAGAAGGCGATTCGCCCAGCGAGGGTCTCGGAGCCCTGGCGCAGGAGATCCGGAGATGCGCTGCCCAGAACGAGAAACCTCGCCGGACGAGGGGAGCGATCGGCCAGAACCCGCAAGATCGGAAAGAGTTCGGGCCGATTCTGGATCTCGTCGAGCACCACGAGGCCGCGGAGTGGCTCGAGGATCAGGGTCGGCTCGTCCAGTTGGCGAAGATCGCGTGGGTCTTCGAGGTCGAACCGGGTGGCTCGTCCTCGCCGGCTGCGCATGAGCTCCTTCGCGAGGGTCGTCTTTCCGACTTGGCGCGCACCGAGCAGCGCAACAACTGGGTTCTCCCGCAGCAGGCGTTCGAGGTTGCGAAGGTGCTCTTTGCGCTGGATCGTGGCCACCTTTGAATTATGAGCTGTCACCGCTCAATTTTCAAGGACCGAAGAAGAGGAAACACCAACTGCCCGAGAGACAACTTCAACCCGCCGGGGGTGGGTCAAAAACTAACCGTTGGGGCGGGTCAATTTCTGAGCGTTGCCAACAACGACCCCGAACGCATAAGGATCGCTTGAGCCGTGGGTGCGAAGCAGACGGTACGCGACACCCACCACCTCCGGGACCTGGCGCTCGATGCCTTCACCTCGCGGCCGGAGGTAGCGCAGATCCAGACGTCGCTGATCTTCGAGCACCACCGGCGTCATCGGCTGCCCGACTACACGGGCGACGAGCGGGCCTGACGACGGGCATTGTCAACTTAACGAAGCGAGTTCGATGTTCGGACAGTCCGCGGCCGCGATTCGCCCATACGACCTCGTCGACGCCGGAAGTTCCGTGCGTACTATGGACTGCGTCGAGCGCGAACCCACCGAGATCGTGAGGCGTCTACAGAGCGTCAGCTTCCCAAGCTGAATGTCGAGAGTTCGAATCTCTTCGGCCGCTCCACACGCAGGAAGCACGCGCAGCGGGCTTCTTGCATCTCGGAGCGACCCAGTTACGCCGCTATCGCTGCTCTGTCCCTGCGGGCCGATCGGAGCTGTGCATGCCGAGGATGCATTTCCACGAACCATCCGGCTGCTTCCTCCAGAGGTCCACAAACTTTCCGACATCATGAACCGTGGCACCCTCGGAGTCGGTGAACCGGATCTCGTACGTGCCGATCCCGCTAGCCAGATCACCCGCCGCCGACATCTCCACCCGCGTCGCATCAAAGCGCAACGAGAAGCCCTCCTGCATCCTCATGGGCACCTGGTCCGCCATGATCGCATCCCGCCCCACCACGATCGGGGCGTTCGGGGGCAGCCAGACGGCATCCTCAGTCATGAACGAGGCGTATCCTTCTGCCCCTGCCATACCCGGCCGCTCGCTGGCGACCACCCAGTCGCGTAGCGCCTGTTCAACGGCGGCCTTCTCCGCAGCCACATCCATCTTCGTTGCGCACCCCGAAGCGTGCAGCCCGACAAGCACGAGTACGATGACCGGGATACACGCAGATGGTGACAGGCGATTCATACCAGATCTCCAGCGAGCATAGTCGTGCAGTACGGCTGTAGAGCGACGCCTCATGACGATAGGAGCTATGAGCGCCCTTGCGGACGGAACGCGAGTCAACGTCAGGCCCGTTCTTGGACCCAAGGCCCTGGCCGGCACGGCTCGGGCGGCACAGGCCCATTGACGACGCCACGCACCACGTGACGGCGAGTATGACCGAGCCAGAGAGGATGTCAATGACTTCGATGGGAACTTACTTTTTCAGCAACGGCGTGGGGTGCGTGTTTGGGAGCGCTGACGGTGGGTCGCGAGCAGAGCGACGGGCTGACAACGGCTCATAGAGGCACGCGCAGACAGTAATCGTCCGCATCGAGCGGCCACGGAGCGCTGGAATGCTGCCGGCAGGGTGTTTGCGACGGTCAAGGGGCACATCTCGCCCTTGCGGCAGGCGGAAATGGGGCGATTCAGGCGTACAGCAGCTCGTCCTGAAGCGGCGGGGAGTGGGCCAACGGCTCGGGCCGCTGCGGGGGCATGCGGATGTGCTCGAGGATGCGGCGCACGGTGGGGTGCTCGGTGATGAAGGCGATGATCTTCATTTCGGCGCCGAAGGAGGGACACAGTAAGGGGTCGGTCTCGTAGACGTTTTTGATAAGGGCGGCCCAGGTGAGCCGGGCGCGGCGGCGGAAGGGCTCGTCGTCGGCAGGAGGTAAGGCGGTGGAGATGCCGGCGGCGGAGCCGAGGCCGGTCGGGTCGCCGGTGGCCTGGTCGAGCGACAGGCGCTCGAGCACCAGCGGGCAACGAATCATGTAGCGGCCGAGACGGGCAGCGGAGTTCCGGTCGTAGGCCTTGACCTCGCCGTGCACCGAGAATCCGCTGTGATGCCAGCTCTCAGCAGGTTGTCGACGACGTCCTGGGAGATGAGGCCCTTGTCCACTAGCCCGAACCTCTCAACGGGTCGTGAAGCGAGCGGGCGCAAGGGCTGCGAGGACAAGGCGCGCGCCGGTTCGAGGGCGCAGGCGTACTCGTGCAGTACGTCGAGCCCTCGGGGCAAGCGCAACGCAGTCATCGCGCGCCATTGCGCTCGCGCAGCCGCGAGCCGTTGAGAGGTTCGGGCTAGCATGCGCAGCAGCTCGGCGCGGAACAGCCGCTCGATCGAGGCAGCTGCTCT
>JBHHYG010000386.1:0-3488 GCA_046757445.1 Acidobacteriota bacterium | reverse complement strand
GAGCGGCGAGCGCCGTACCACCGCATCCGAGACCACCAGGCTCTTGGAGAAGGTCTCGTCACCCACCCGCACCTGCAGCTCGTAGGCGCCGGGCTCCTCGACCTCGAGGCGCCAGTCGATTTCCCGCAACGATGGGATCCACAGCCGTGGGCTGTCGATGCGAACCCCGGCCGGCACC
The DNA here is from genome assembly GCA_046757445.1 of Acidobacteriota bacterium. Classification (GTDB taxonomy): domain Bacteria; phylum Acidobacteriota; class UBA890; order UBA890; family UBA890; genus JBHHYG01. The sequence goes on along the minus strand of JBHHYG010000386.1, from coordinate 3,310 downwards.
TCGAGCGAGACCGCGGGAGCGGCCGACGGGACGGTCGTGTTCCCGGTCGCGGTGCCCCGCGTGCTGGACGTTCGCTCAGCCATGCTGCCGGCTCCCGTGGTGCCCCCGGTGGCTCCCCCGGCGGCGGCCGTGTTCTCGGCGCCCGTTCGAACACTTGCGGCCACGGTCATCACCCCGACCCCCGGCCGCAGCTTGACCTCGAGGATCACTTTCTGGTGTGGCTGCAGGCCACCGTAGCCGAAGTGAAACTGCAGCTGGATGATCAGCAGCACCAGCGGAACGATCATCCACAGCACCGGCACCAGCGACAGCCGCAGGTAGGTGAGGTTGTGGCGCAAGATATCGATCTGCGCCCGCAGGATGGCGCGCAGGTCGTCGTTGAAGAGGCGGATCTCGAAAATCCCCGCGTGAATCTGCCGCTTGACGGCGATGATCCCCGGCTGATCCGAAGTGGCCCGGAAGACCAGCAGCATGCCGATGCCCAACGCCACGCTGATCGCCGCCAGTCCGGCGATCGGCGGCAGGCCGCGGAAGAGATAGAGCAGCAGATCGATGAGGGTATCGAGCAGGCTGTTGAGGAACCACATTTTCGATCAGCGATGTCGAGTCGCCGGCTGGCCGCTCTCGGTTAGCGGCAGGAACCGGAAAGAACGCTGCCTATGAGATGTACCCCAAGCCCTGGAGCTTCTTTTTGATCTCCTCCTCGGAGTCGGCCTCCTCGAGGGTGGCGATCTCCTTCTCCAGGGCGTGGGTGATGAACTCCTCCACCGAGGAGTAGCCGGCAATGTCGGCGTAGCGCTTTACTTTGGCCAGTAGCTTCTTGTCGAGCTTCACCTTCGATCCCATGATCTCCCTCTCCTGCCCGGGGCGGGGCTCACGACCGACCCGGGGATGCTCACTGCCCTGCCGCCGCCTCTGCTGCCACGGCTTCCTCCGCCGCCGGCGGAAACCCCTCGATGCCGAACTCGGCGAGCACGGCGGCGGCCAATTGTTTGAGCGACGGCGCCGGCCGGCGCAACGGCCGGTTCGACAGCAGCACGCCAGGCACCAGATCGGCGGCCATGCAATGATCGCCGCTCCACTTGTCGGTGTTGTCGACGACGATCTCCCTGGAGAACTCGCCGAGCGCCGACTCGTTCGAGCTGCGCACGCCTTTGGCATAGCCGACGATGAGGTCGGGGCCGATCTCCAGCTCTCCCCTGTCCTGGTAGATCTGCTCTCTCTTGTAGACCCGCTCCACCGCCAGCTCTCCTGTTTTCGGATCGACGAACGACTCCAACTCTTGGGCGATCTCGTCCATTAGCGCTTGCCGCTGGGCACTGGCAACGATCCCCAACCGCTCGCGGCCGCGGATGTTCAGGTAGAGACCGTTGAGGCCCAAGGCGTAGGCCCTGGTGCGCGACCAGTCGACGTTGCCGAAGTACTCCATCTCCCCAACCCGCGACGGATCGAGAAGGGTGATGTAGCCGTTCTTCCACAACCAGGTGTTGAGGTTGAAGGCTCGCTTCCAGGAGGTGAAACCGTGGTCCGACATGACGATCAAGGTCGTGTTTTCACCCATCTTCTCCAGCGTCTTGCCGACGATCTCGTCGGCGTCGACGTAGAGATCCTCGACCGCGTGCCGGTAGGGCAGATCGGCAACGGGATCATGGGCGGGATGGGTGGGATCCATGGCCCGCCACATCATGTGGGAGACCTGATCGAGGTTGCCGAAGTAATAAAAGAGCAACCCGTCCTCGAAGTGGTCGAGCACGTAGTCGTATTGCCGCCGGTTTTCCTCGGCGGCGAGCGACGCCTGCCGCAGAAAGTCGTCGTCGTTGAAGACGCCCTCGCTCAAGGCTTTGGTATCTTCGGGCATTCCCTGGGTGTAGAAGCGACCGGTGACCTCGGACAGCTCTTCTGCATAGCTGCCGGGAGTCGAGATGGGCATGGCGGGGTCGGTGGGGTCGACGTTGATCGGCGTGACGTAGAGCTCGAAGTCGGGGCGCACCTCCTTCAGATAGAAGCGGCACACCCCTCGCAAGGTTTGTAGATGGGGAACGAGCTCGAACTCCACCGCTATCCAGTCACTCCACTCGCCCTGCTGCAGGATCACCTCCTGGTCGCCGAGGACGATCTTCGCGACCGGCCGCTGGCCACCGATGTAGACGGTGAAGTCGGCGCTCACGGGCTGGCTCTCCACCCGAAAGGGGTTGTCCGGCCCCATGAGCTTGCCGTGAAAGACCCCGTCGACGACGTCGGCAGGGTAGACCTTGCCACCGGTCACCACCTCGGTGATCCGACCCGGGTCGGTGGTGAAGAAGGAATAGTTGCCCGGGGTGCCGAGGATGTCGGGGGTGCCCATGCCGCTGAGCTCGCGCTCGGCGCTGCCGGAGGGAGGGAAATTCGCCGGCATGCGGATGACGGTGGTGGGGATGCCGTTCGCCTCCAGCACCTGCCAGAAGGCAACGCCGTGGCGCAGCAGCTCCACCTTGCCGCTCGAAAGCGGCAGCTTCCAGCCGAAAAGCTCGACGTTGCGGTTCGGATTCTCCGTCCTGGTGGTGGACAGATACGGCAGCATGGTTTGCGGTTGCCGGTGGATGTAGTCGTAGAGGCCGGTGATGAAATCCGACCAGGCCACCGGGCTCTGCGGCGGCACCGAGGTGCCGAGCGGCGAGAAGCCGCCGCTCTCGGCCAGCCGCTGCAGGTTGGGCAGCCGCCCTTCAGAGATCAGCCGCTGGGTGAGGGCGTAGTCCATGCCGTCGATGCCCAGCACGATCACCCGCTTGCCGCCGGCGCGGTCGCCGCCACAGGCGGCAGCGGCTACCAGCAGCGTCAACAACGGGGCCATCAGGAACAGCGACAGCCAGCGGCGCCCGTCGCAGCGGCCACCGAGAACGTGGCACTGCCGCAGAGGCTCAGGTTCGATCAGCTTGCTAGCCCGCATATCTCACCGCGCTCTGGCTGCCTTCATCAGCGCCATCATGCAATTCCCTTACACGCCTTTCCCCGCATCGAGATTGGGGCCGTTCTCCGGTACTCCTTCGCTGTCGCTTCCCTTCTCCGTGTCAGCGTCGGCGGCGCCGTCGGTGAACAGGGGTTTGCCGTCCATATAGCGAGGCGGCTCGATGCCGAACTGCTGCAGCGCCGTCGGCGCGATGTCGATGAGCGCCGGCTGCTGGCGGTCGATCGGCCGGTTGCAGAAGAAGACACCCGGCACCAGGCGCGGGTCGATGCAATGATCACCGCTCCAGGGCTTGACGTTGTCCTCGAAGAGCGGACCGGCAACGACGCCGGTAGCGCAATCCCAGGAGTTGCGATAGCCGCTGTT
>JBHHYG010000385.1:0-3496 GCA_046757445.1 Acidobacteriota bacterium | reverse complement strand
GTCGCCTTCGAGGAGGTCCAGCGTAGCCGACGCCACACCTCCGGCTACGCACTCCGCTTGCCGCGCATTCTCCGCTTGCGACCGGATCTGCAGCCCCCCCAGGTCGACTCGCTGCAGCGCCTGGAAGAGATCTTCGCGGACCAAGCCGAGCGGCAGAAAAAGCAATGAGCCGATAATGCAGATGGTCGCGGTCATTGGCTCCAGCGAGCCGGATTCGCGGTTGGAGGCCCTCGCCAAGGCGGTCGGCTCGGTCGTCGCCCGCGGCGGCTACCGGCTGGTCTGTGGCGGTCTGGGCGGCGTCATGGAAGCTGCCTGTCGTGGCGCACGCTCGGTGCTGGGAGAAGCCAACGGCCGCATCGTCGGCATTCTCCCGGGCGAAGACAAGTCTCGTGCCAACCCGTATGTCGACATCGCCATCCCCACCGGCATCGGCTTGGCGCGCAACGTCTTGGTGGTGATGGCGGCCGACGCCGTCGTCGCGGTGGGGGGAGCCAGCGGCACGCTCAGCGAGGTCGCCCATGCCTGGCAGCTCGGCAGGCCGATCTGTGCCTTGTTGCCGGGGGGCGGATGGGCCGCTCGCCTGGCCGGCCGGCAGCTCGACAACAAGTGCCGCGAGCGGATCTTCGAGGCCACCTCCGTGGCACAAGTGGAATCATGGCTCCAAGCCACCCTCGATTGATCGCGGCCAAGGGGTGGCCAAGGGCCCCCCTACCCTACCGGGTTGGTGATCGCTGCCGCCACGCGTTCGCGTGCCCGTCGGATCGCATCGGTAACTCGATTCCGACCTCGCAGGGCCTCGGCGAGGAGAAAGCGACGGCCGTCATCATCACCTTCCAACTGCGGCCACAGGCGCAGCATCGCCAGATCGGGTAGCGGCGGCGTCTCCAGCGCCGGATCGTGCGCGTAGCGTGGCGCCGCCGTGTAGTTGATCGGAACCAGCTCACGCGCCAGCCCGATCTGCGTCCGGTCGTAAGGAGCCAGAGCCTCGTAGAGTGCCTGGCATACTTGTGGTCCTTCATCGCTGCCCGTTGCGACGGCCAGCGCCGCTGCTGCTTGGTAAAATCTCTGCAACTCCTCGTGTAAGGCGCGGCATTCTTCCAGCACCGGGTTGGTATCGAAGTTTCCTTGCGCATAGTCGCCATATTCACGTGCCCAGTCCGCGATTTCCTGCACCGTCAAGCGGTAATCGAAGGGCAGGAAGGCGGCGGTGGCCAGTCGTGTGACGGCGGCAAGGTAAACGCGAATATCCCGCTCCAGGTTCTCCCGATCCGCTACCTCCAAAGTGTCCTCTTCCGTGTGCCAGGCATCGCTGTTGCCGCCGCACCCGCCCACTGGGTAAAAGCCTTGCCGCTCGGCAACTTCCGCCGGGATGTTGGAGAGCAGCATGAAGAAGCCGGTGAGCCCGAGGTTGTTGAAAGAGTAATCACCGGCCCGTAGCGGTCGAATCCCTCGAGCCGTCACACCGGTGACCTGCTGTATGGTCTGCGCAGCGAATTCCGACGCTTCCTGCATCCACATCACTTCATCGTAGGCGGTGGCCCAGCGGCAGCCGGGGGAGTCGACGTCGATCTGGGCGACACAGTGATCCCGTAAATCCATGGCGAAATTATCGGCGTACCAAGTAGAACCTCCATAGCGGCCGGTGGAATGGCCCGGCCACCATGCCACCCGCACTCCTCTCCACAGTCGCTCAGACACGGTATTCACCGCTCGCGCTACTTCCAGCAGCGCCGCGTTGCCGACTGCGTTGTCACCGATACCCACATGCCAGGAATCGTAGTGGCCGTGAAGGAGCACGAAATCCGCACTCTTGCCGGGGATTTCGGCCACCACCAACGGGCACGCTGCCCAACCTCGAAACAGCTCTGTTGACACGCGCACACGGCAACCGCCGTTAGCAAGGCCATGCCGCAACTCTGCACCGGCACTCTCGGGCACGCTCACCACGACGAGTTGTGGGATTTTGTGACGGTCTTTGAGCGAGGGCGTTCCCCAGATGGTGGTGACGATACCTTCGTGGGCATGGCCCGGGTTGATGAAGATGGCCGCGGTCGCTCCGGCATCTTCGATCTGCCGGACAATCTTGGGCATCGCATAGCCCTCGACCAAGACCACCTTGCCGCCGACCTCGCTAGCATCGACGCGGGCGCTGGCGGTGAATAGCTCGCTGGTGGTCTTGACCCGGTCGCTGGCGATGCCGACAAGCTCTCCCTCCACCCCACCGTCGCCGGTGGAAGCAGAGAATGCCGGGGTTTTGCACGGCAGCTCGCTGGTGCCGCCATCCAGCACTTCGACCGTGGCGCTGCGGGGCACGCTCAAGTAGAGCTCGGGTTCGTAGATCTGCGGCTCGAGACCGAAGGAACGCAGCCGTTCGACAATGTAGGTTGCAGCCTTACGCTCATCCTCGCTGCCGCTTTCCCGCACCCAGCCTGTAAATCTCTCGACCAGGTTCCAAGGCTCCTCGAGCTGGATTGCAGCAACTGCAGCATTGACTGTATCGTCGTCGCAAATGCCGCTTGTGGTATCCATCAATCCCCTCCACTCTCGCGCCTTGCAGAAAACTCTGGGATCCTGCGCTGCAGTGAGTTTCGTGCCCGGCGCACGGAAGCTTCCCTATTGTCTTGCCCCGCTTGCTCTGGTTTGCCTGCCGGCGGTCGCCAGCGCACAGGATACCGCTGGCAACACTGCCGCTCTTGCCCCGGTGCTCCAGGATGGCGAGATACACCTGACCGTGGACTCGCCAAGGAGCGCCCGGCTAAAGGCTCAATACCTTGTCACCGGTGACCGGAGCCTGGAGCTGATGATCGCCTGGTTTCCCGGGCAAACGCTGACAGGGCTACAGGTGAAGGTCAATGAAATCCCGGTGACCACTGTACTACAAGCAACGGTCAGCCCCGCTCTTCGCCGCTTGGTGCTGCCTGCCTCGTCTACGCATCGACAGCGCGTGGCGCTCACCTATCGCTTGCAGCTTGCCGAGAAGTTTCGCTACCGATTCCCCGTTGCCGTTCCCAGTGCCGCCGGCACCGGTACGAGCCGGGTGGTAGAGGTATTCGTATCGTTACCCCCGTCATCGATCTTCAGCGGCGCCAGCTTTCCCAATCTGACGGCGCGGGCATCACCGACAGGAGCCCCCCTTCTATACGCCCGCCTCCTCGGGGTACCGAGCGTCGTGCAGGTGACTTTCTCCTCGGCGCCAGCCCCTTGGCTGGGCTTCGACCTGGCTCTCGAGTTGATCGTCATGGCCATCGTGCTGCTGCCGCTTACCTTGGCAGCCTTGCGGCGGTGGGGAAGGGGCTAGCCTCTGAGCTCTTTGGCCTTCTCGATGAGCTTGGGTACGACCTCGAAAAGGTCCGCGACGATGCCGTAATCTGCGTAGTCGAAAATGGGGGCGCGGGCGTCTTTGTTGATGGCCACGATGACCTCGCTACCCCTCATGCCGACGATGTGCTGAATGGCACCAGAGATGCCCAGCGCAACATACAGACGCGGTCGCACG
>JBHHYG010000384.1:0-3498 GCA_046757445.1 Acidobacteriota bacterium | reverse complement strand
CAGCCGCAGGCCGCGGTCGTTGAGCGGCAGGCGGCGGATCTCCTCGGGCGAGGTGAGCTGGCCAACGACCCGCACCTGAAGCTTGCGGTTGCCCTCGCGAACGGTGCCAGCCGAAAGGTCGAGGTTGTTCTCGCGCAGGCGTGACACGACCTCCCGGACGTCGACGCCGTGGGCCTGCAGACGGCCGAGGTTGAGGTTGACCTGCACCTCGGGAACGCGCAGTCCTCCCACCCGCACCTGCGCCACATCCTCCAGCCGCTCCAGACGCCGCTGCACCACGTTTTCCGCGAAGTCGTAGAGTCGCTCAACCGGCCAAGCGGCGGAGAGGTCGAAGCGTAGAACCGGGATGTCAGTTGTCTGGAAGCGCCGAAACGTCAACCGGTCGAGGTCAGCGGGCAACAAGTGGCGCATGCGGTCGATGCGATCCCGCACCTCCACCGCCGCCAGATCCATGTCCGTGCCGTCGACGAACGAGATTCGCACCCGCGCTTGATCGGCCGAAGCGCTCGCCGACAGGGTGTCGATGCCGTTGATTGTCCCCAGCGAGTCCTCGAGCGGTCGGACGATGAGGCGCTCGATCTCCTCGGGCGAAGAGGACCGGTACGGGGCGGTGACGGTGATGTTCGAGGAAGAGAAGGTCGGCAGGTATTCGAGGGGCAGCCGATCGAGGGACAGCCAGCCCAGCACCAGCACGCCGAGGACGATCATGCCCATCGTCACGCGCCGCTCCACGGCGAAGCGGATCAGTCCCGTCGCTCCGGCGCTCGGATTCGGGGGCATGGACCTATCCTTTCCCCTGGCCTCCGAAGACACGGGCAGGGTGGATCTCCTAGTTTCCTTCCTTCTGGTTAGAGGCCCAGGTCGGCAGCAAGGTTACACTACGACTGGGAGGATTGTGGGGCATTTTCTCTTGCTAGAATGTAACCACCTGCCGGAGAGAGCCCTCTTCCAAAAGCAGAAGGGTGCGGCTCCCGGAGGATGCAGGGGATGACGCTGAGCTGGGCCATGGAGATGCCGCTCGGGGCGACGCCGCACGAGAGCGAAGTCAGCCGGCTGGTCGCGGCCAGCCGGCAGGGCGACTCCGACGCCTTCGCCCGGCTGGTACGGCTGCACCAGCGGCGGGTTTTCCTTCTGGTCGGACGCTTCTTTCGGCGACCGGAGGATGTCGAGGAGCTGGCGCAGGAGACCTTCGTCACCGCGTGGCGCCGACTCGAAACCTACCGGGGTCGGGCACCGTTTGAACACTGGCTCACCCGCGTTTGCCTCAGGTGCTGCTTTCATGCTCTGCGCCGCAGGAAGAGGGAGAAACTGGTCGCGCTGGAGAACGAGCCTATCGCGCCGTCGGCCAATCCCGACGCCGTGCTGGAAGTGGAGCGTCTGCTGCAAGAGTTGCGACCCGTGGACCGTTTCATCCTCCTCATGCTCGAGGGAGAAGGCTGGTCGGTGGCGGAGATCGCCGAGCATCTTGGCTGGACGCGGGTCAACGTCAAGGTGCGCGCACACCGGGCGCGGCGGAAGCTCCGGGTGCTCTTGGAACGGAGGGTGGACAGATGAGCTGTGACGAACTGCGCAACCGCCTGACGAAGAAAAACGGCGAGGGCTTGTCGGGGAACCTGCGCCAGCATCTGCGAGGCTGCTCCGCGTGCCGCGGTTTTGCTGAGCGGCTCGAGATCGCGCGAGACCTGCTGCGGCTGCATCATGCCGACGTCAAGCCCGACGCCGGGTTCGCCGGCCGGGTGACGGCGCGCCTGGAAGAGATGGGCGCCGCGGAGGCGCTGGTCTGGGCCGCGGGGCGCCTTTTGTGGGCCACCGTCGCGCTGACCCTGGTGCTGGCCTCGTTCGCCCTGCGCACCGGGCCCCAGTTCGCGGTGGAAGCGGAAGGTGTCGACTACCTGGAGTGGATCCTGGAGGATACGGAGGAGGCGCCGTGAAGCGCTCGAGCGCCTTTCTCTACGTGCTGGCGGTGTTCCTGCTGGGTGTGTTGATTGGCGCCTTCGGCTTGCACCTCTATTACTCGGCGCAGTTCTCTCGCAGCCGAACCAAGTCCGGGTTTGGAAGGCTTTTCAATCCGGCACGGCTTGAGCGTGTGTTGAATCTGACGCCCGATCAGCGCAGCCGGATCGAAGAGATCCTCAAGGAGAGTCGCCGCGAGGCCGGTCGAATGCGCGAAGAGCTGTCTCCGCGCGTGCGTGAGCACTTGGAGCGGAAACGCCAGAGCATCATGGAGGTGCTCACGCCCGAGCAGCGTGAGAAATTCGATGAGATGTGGCGCCGTCACCGCCCGGACGCGGAACGCTTCTTCCTCAGACGCAAGCGTCGGGATTCCGGCTCTCCACCCTCGAAGCCGTGAACAACACCGGGAGGAGATGCAGGCTGGCCGAGTCCTTGTCAGCGGGGACAAGCCCCAGCCCCTGCACACAAGCCTAGAATCCAAGTGAGCCGGAACGATTGCTTGGAGGCTTCAGGTCACTAGCGGCTCCTGCTGGTTGGTTTCGACCTCGGTCACCGAGGGCGCGCAACCGGCGCCCGCTTCGCCCGTTCTCCCTGGGATACGCAGAGCGTTTCGAAGCTGTGCGGCAAACCCCAAGCATGGGGGTTCTCACGCAATTGCGCCGAGATTGTCTTTTTTCAGGCCGCGTAGCAAGCTGCCCATCTAGCTATTCTTGAGGACGTTGGCGGCTCTTCCCAACCTGGTGGCCCCTGGCAACGAGCGTGCAAAGCCATGCAAGAGAGGGGCACGGATGCGTCTGGACCGGCTATGCCATGAACAGATGGTGGGTGCCCACGAGTGACTCCGTCGCAAGAAGGGGGGCGGCCATGACAAGCCGGCAACAACTTGTCCTTTGGGTAGTGGCGGCTGTTGCGGCTTCGCTCCTGCTGGCAACCGTCCTGTATTGGCGCCATCGCAGCGAAGCCTACTTCAGCACTTTCTTGGTGGGCGACCCCCACGACGGCGCACATACCTTCCGCGAGAAAGGCTGCGGCCACTGTCATCCCGTCAACGAGGCCGGCTCGGGCGAGGCGCCCGACCTGGGCTTCCGGCAATCGGCGCGCGCTACGCTGCACCAACTGGTCACGGAGATGTGGAACCACGCGCCGGCGATGTGGAAGGCGATGGAGGCCGAGGACATCTCTTACCCCTCGTTCAGCCCGCGCGAGATGGCCGACCTGTTTGCCTACCTCTACACCGCCCGCTACGTGGACGAGCCCGGCAACACCACTCGCGGCTGGCATCTTTTCTCACAGAAAGGATGCATCCGCTGCCACTCGGTGCACGGCGAAGGCGGCACCATCGGTCCCGACATCGAAGCTTGGCCGCCCCTGGCCACGCCGATTTTCTGGGCACAGGCCATGTGGAACCACGCCCCCGCCATGGAAGCCTCCATCCGGGAAATGAGAATGGACTGGCCTCACTTCGAGGGCAGTGAGATGAACGACCTGCTCGCCTTTGCGCGCCAAGCCCGGGCCGGTCCGCGGCAGGAGTTTACGCTGCTGCCC
>JBHHYG010000383.1:0-3503 GCA_046757445.1 Acidobacteriota bacterium | reverse complement strand
ACGCGCGCCTCTCCGCCACCGTAGTAGACTGCCGTTGAGATATGCAGGCTAGACGCCTATCCGGTGCATCCCGCTCAGCGGAGGCCCGCATCGAGGAGCTCGATGTAGGCGGGCGTGGTGCCGCAACAGCCGCCGATCACCCGAGCCCCCAGTTCGGCCCAGCCGTGCGCCTGCTGCAGGTAGGCATCCGGCGGGCATTCATCGGTGAACATCCACACCGGCGGGTTGAAGCGGCCGACGTGGGCGAAGACACCGGTTCTGCCGCGCCAGTGGCGCACGAGCTCCTCGAGCCCGCGGGTGGCGTGCGCGACCGGGCAACAGTTGATCAACACCACCTCGGGTTCGAGCCCCTCCAGGCCCTCGGCGACCTCCGCCATGCTCTCGCCGCTGAGCAGGTGGCCCTCGGCGTCGCTGACGAATCCCATCCACGCCGGCATGGAAAGCTCCGCAGCCGCTTCCAGAGCAATCCTCGCCTCGGCAACCTTGTTGAAGGTCTCGAAGAGGATGAGGTCGGCACCGGCCTCCTGGAAGACGCCGACCGCCTCGCGATACTCGTCTCTCATCTGCTCCTCGCTGGGGGTGAGGTCGGGCCGGAAGCACCATTCCAGCGTCGTCATCGAGCCGGCGATGCTGACCTCCGGCCGGCTGCTCGCCTGGCGCGCCTCACGTGCCAGCTCGACGGCATGGCGCACCAGCTCGTCGGCCCGGCTCTCGAGGCCGGCGGCACCGATGGCGCAGAAATGCTCGTCGTCGTTGAAGTGGTTGCGGAAGCTGCGGTGGCTGAGCTGGAAGGTGTTGGTGGTGATCACGTCGGCGCCAGCGCTGATGTAGTCGGTGTGGATCTGACGCACCAGGTCGGGGTCGGAGTCGATCAGATGGCTGGCCCAATTGCTGCCGCGGCGTAGGATCTCGGTGCCGATGCCGCCGTCGAGGATGACCGTCTGGCCGCTGTCGAGCTTCTGTCGCCGGGCCTCGGTCGCGGGGCTCGCTGTATGCTGCAGCCTCCCTTCCGTCTCAGGCATTGCCCTGTGCCCTTTCTTTGCCGGCAACCATGATGCGCACCGATTGGATGTGCCCCGGCGTGGTGCCGCAGCATCCGCCGACGATCTTCGCGCCCGCCTCGATCCAGCCACCGGCCAGCTCCGCGTAGGCGTCGGCCGGGGTCTCGTCGGTGTCGACGAAGCGAGGAAAGAAGTCCATCTTCCAGCTCGGTGGCGCGTAGCGGCCGATCAGCGCGTAGGCACCCAGCGGCAGCTCGGTGACGCCGTCCAAGGCGGCCAGGGCCGCGCCGATGTGCGCCGCTGGCGCACAGTTCACCAGGATCGCCGCCGGCTCGAGGGTGGCGAGGGTGCGCGCGACCTCCTCGAGTGGCTCGCCGGCCAGCGTTTCTCCGTGGCCGTTGGGAATCAGGCTCACCCACACCGGCAGGCCGGTCTCCTTCGCCGCCTGCAGCGCCGCGCTCGCCTCACCCACCGTATTCATGGTCTCGAGAAGAATCAGATCGACCCCGGCCGCGGCCAGCACGGCCGCCGTCTCGGCGTGCTCCTCGGCCGCCCGGGCCTTCTCCGGCGCCAGATCGGAGCGGAAGGGATGGTTGAGTGGCGAGATCGAGCCGGCAACGGCGACTCGCTCCTCGGCCCCGGCGGCCCGCCGGGCGGCGAGCGCCAGGTCGGTGGCCCTGGCGGTGAGCTCCGCCGCTCGTGTCTCCAGGCCGGGTGCACCGATGGCGCGCATCTGGTCGAGGTCGTGAAAGAAGTTGAGGAAGGTGTGGCGGGTTATCTGGAAGGTATTGGTGGTGATGACGTCGGCGCCGGCGGCGATGTAGTCGCGGTGGATCGCCTCGATGGTCTCGGGGGAGGCCTCGATGCCGTTGCGCACCCAACGGTCGGTGCGGCGGATGATCTCGGTGCCCATTCCGCCATCCAGCACCACCACCTGGCCGGCTGCCAGCCTTTCCGCTATGGCGTCGTATCCCATGGGGGCGTCATTGCTCAGGTTCGTGGAAGTGATAAAGCATTCACCAGAACCCGGGGGACTGCAAGCGGGGCCGCCATGCCTCGGCGTTGTACCCCTGCAGGGCTCGGACGTGGGCGAGCAACGCCGGCCTTGGCCGCGCCTGCTAGCCGGCTAACCGTTGAGCAGTGAGGGCGCGCTGGACCTTGCCCGCTAGATCTCGATGGCAACCGACAAGAAGGGCAGCAAACTGTTGAGCAGTGCGGCGGAGCTGGACCTGCCGATCCTCAGGGGCGAAGATGCGGAAAGCGCATCAGCGCCGATCGGAGCTGATGGTTCTTGAACAAGCAGGAACTCGCTGCAGCCAGGAAGGTGCCCGTCGATGGTCAAGACCGAAAGGGAAGAGATCAAGCCTGTCTGTCCCTTCTGTGAAATCGCGTTGGAGAAGCTCGTCGAGGTCAAGAGCGGCTGGTTCGCCCGCAACCGGGTCTATTGCTGTCCCCACTGCAGAAAGATCGTCGGCGTCGGTGTTCTGGGTGGCTAGCGGTGGCGGCGCAGCCACCGCTGCGCCGATGATCTCGCGAACGGTTCTTAGGGCAGGGCGCCGCCGTACCACCATCTTGTGGGTCGGCTGCCTCTGCCTGGCAGCGCTGGCGACAGCCTCCAGCGGGGGCGGCCGACCAGGGCACCACCACGACGGTGTCTCCCAGCTCCCTGGCGGCCCTTCCCGACCGCCTCATGTGACCCTCCAGCGAGGCTCGCCATCCCCGCGAACTGAAGGGCGGATCCCCGGCTTCACCGTGGCTGGGGATCTGCGGCAGCGAGAGCTCGAGCAGGAACTGGCCTCGCTGGTGGACACCTCCATCCTCGATCGCCACTTTCGCCACTTGACCGCCGAGCCGCATCCGGCCGGATCGGCCCGCAACGAGGAGCTGGCCCGCTACGTGCGCGACAGGTTCCAGGAGTTCGGCCTCGAGGATGTGCAGCTGTTCCGCTACGACGTGCTGCTCGATTCGCCGCGCCAGGTGCACGTGCAGATGATCGAGCCCTTTGCCTACGAGGCGTCGATGAAGGAGGCCGCCTACGCGGTCGACGAGGATACCAGCAACCCGGCGGTGGGGATTCCGTATCTGAGCATGTCGGCGCCGGGTGAGGTGACCGCCGATCTGATCTACGCCCACAGCGGCAACCCGGAGGACTACGACTATCTCGAAAGCCAGGGCATCGATGTGCGCGGCAAGATCGCCATCGTCCGCTACTCGGTGCCCTACAGCTACCGTGGCTTCAAGGCCTTCGAGGCGCAGCGGCGCGGTGTCGCCGCCCTGCTCATCTACTCCGACCCTTTGGAGGACGGCTTCCACAAGGGCGAGGTCTTCCCTGACGGTCCTTGGGGGCCGGAGAGCCATATCCAGCGCGGCGCCGTGACTTACGACTTCCTGGTGCCGGGCGATCCGCTGACGCCGGGCTGGGCCTCCCTCGTGGGTGCCAGCCGTATTCCGCGCCAGCAGCTTCAACGCTACTGGGGCTTCTACTCCAGCGTCGCGCGCGGA
>JBHHYG010000382.1:0-3513 GCA_046757445.1 Acidobacteriota bacterium | reverse complement strand
GCAGGGTGACGGCTTCAGGGCCAGTCGGCATGGGCCATGTCAGGATCGACCAGGCCGCATTTCTCATCGCCCTGCCGACGCGCGCTAATCATCCAATAGGCTGACGTCCTCCATTTGCCGGAGGGCCGCCTGTGCCTCGTGGCTGTTGACGCAATCCTCGCAATAGCCGAACACCAGCAGGCTGTGGCGGGCCGGGGCGAAACGACGCTCGTCACAGTTCCGAGCCAGCAACCGCAGAAGATCGGGATCGAGCCATTCGATCACCCGGTCGCACCCCAAACAGACGAAGTGCTCGTGCGCCTCACGGCCCAGTATGTTCTCGTAGTAGGCATGGTCCTTGCCGAAACTGACCCGACGGGCGAGCCCGGCATGAACGAGCAGATCGAGGGTGCGGTAGATGGTGGCTCTAGACACCCTCACCCCGGCCCGGTGCAGGTGGAAAAAGAGCTCGTCCGCCTCGATATGCTTGTGGATACGATAGAACTCTTGCAGGATCGCCCGCCGCTCTTGCGTGAACTTCAAGTTATGGTCGGCGAGATAAGCCAGGAACCGCTCCTCGGCCAACTTGCGGCTACGCCGCTCTGCTGCGGCCGGGAGGCGGAAGCGATCGCTATCGAGCTTGGATTGCGCGGCCATAGGGCTCAGCCTCTGCGTGCAATTGAGACTGCGTCTCAACTAGCTCATCATAGGTCCGCTTGCCGACCGTGTCAAGTCAACGACCTCTCGGCCGAACGTGCGAAGCCAACAGGTTCATCGGAAAGCTGATAGCCTCCCCTATGCACTCGGAATCGCGCCCATCTTTCCTCTCCCCTGCCGATCAGATGCCCCCTCCGACTGCTGCCCGCGGACATGTCAACCGCCGATGCTCGTTCCTTGCCATGGCGGCCATCCTCGAGCTCGCCTTGGCGGCGGCCGTGCTCCCGCCGGTGGGCCCGAACCGTTCCGCCATCGGTTCGCCTCTGATCGGCAAGGGCCAAAGAGTCGAGGAGGCACCCTTCCCCGGCGACACCGAACCAACGCTGCTGCCCCCTGCCGCCCGAGAAGGCCTGGGCGCCCTCTATGCGGGCAATCTTGCCACCGCCGAAGCGGCCTTCCGCCGTGCCCGCGACGCTGCCCCCAGCGACCCCGCCGGTCCTTACGGACTGGCCCTGGTGGCCTGGTGGCGTGTCTTCCTCAGCCGCGGCAACGCGGCCGCCGTCGAGGCCTGCGATGGATACCTGAAGGAAGCGCTCTCGGTTGCCGAGAAGGTCAGGCCGCGCTCGCCACGCTCGGCCTTTTACAAGGGCCGTGTCTATGCCACCCGCGCCCAGTTGCGACTGCAGGAAAAGCGCTGGATGGCCGCGGCGCAGGATGCGCGGCGGATGCGCAGCACCTTCAACAAGGTCCTGAAGCAGCAACCCGACCTCACCGACGCGGCTCTGTGGCCGGGCCTCTACGATCTGTTCGCCGACAGGGCGCCGGGCGCGGTGAAGGTGCTGGGATTCTTCTTCTTCCTCCCCCGCGGCAACGAGCAGCGTGGCCTGCGTCGGTTACAGCAAGCCGCGGCTGGACCCGGGCCCTTCGCCACCGAAGCGAAGCTCTACCAGGTAGGCGTACAGTATTGGGCAAAGAACGATCCAGCAGCAGCCGTCGACGAGCTGGAGGCCCTGGCCGCCCGGTTTCCCAGCAACGGCTACTTGCACCTCTTCCTCGCCTACGGCCGCCTCGAGGCCTTCGGCGATGCGGCCGGCGCCCACTTCGATCTGTCCCGCGCCATCAAGCTCGCCGGAAACGAGACGCTGCTGCTATGGTCGGCGCGCATGATGGATGCGCGGGTCGCTCTGTTGGCCGGCCTCGTGCCCGAAGCGCTGGCAGACCTGCAAGCCCTCGAGGACCGCCCCCCCGAGATGCTGGCGGACCAGGTGCCGCAGGCCTTCATCCTGCGCGGCCACATCGAGGGGCAGCTCGGTGAAGTCGAGCGATCGCGCCAGACCCTCGAGCGAGTCCTGGCAAACCCCGCCTGGTCGCGCTTTCACGGTGCCGCTCGCTCGGAGCGATCGAGACCCCATGATCAGCTGGAGGCGGAAATCTTCCGCGCCAACCTGGAGGGCCAGCGACAGGCCGCGTCGGGCCACAGAGAGGCCGCTCGGGAATCACTGGAGGCGGTCTTGGCGCGTTATCCGGACAACCCGCAGACCCGCTACCGCCTGGCGGAGATGGATCTTGCCAGCGGCCGCTATGGGGAGGCCGCGGCGGCCTTCGAGGCGGTGGCTCGAGAAGAGCCGGAGAAGCCTACCTGGCTGGCCCCCTGGTCTTGGGTCAAGGCCGGCTGGTGCCACGACGCTCTGGACAACCGGCAAGCGGCCGAGGCTGCCTACCGAGACGCCCTTCAATACAAGCATCGCTACGACGAGGGAGCGGTGCGGGCAGCGGAGCGGTTTCTGCGCCGACCCTACCGGCGACCTCCGGCCTCAGTGCCCCGTTGAGAAATGCGGGTTAGATCTCCGCCTGCTTGCGAAGCTCGGCGTAAATGTAGATCGCCACCAGGCCACCCAGCTTCCCCCATTGGCCGGCCCACTCGGCCGCCGTCTCCTCGGCGACCTCGTCGGTGTTGTGGACGTTGCGACCAATCCAGCGCCGCAGGACCGGGTCGGCGGTGGGGAAGCAGTCCAAACGGCCGTAGCCGGTCAGGGCGGTGAGTTGTGCCCCCAGGGATCCGACGCCTGCGCACTCCCGCAGGACCCCCAGAAGCGTGTCGAGCGGCCTCCTGCCGAGACCCTTCAGGTCGAGGCCACCGTTGAGTACCGCTGTCGCCAACTCATGCAGCTGTTCGGCCTGCTCCACGTTCAACGGGCTCCGTGCCAGATCTCGGGGCTTCAGATCACCGAGAATCGCGGCGCTGGGGAAGGCCCTGAAGCTATGACCCGCGTAGGCGACGCTGTAAGAGAAGGAAGCGGCCAGAGACGACAGGCTGGCGCGGAAAAAATGAGCGTCCCCTCGCCGGCTGGCAATGGCCAGCGCCAGCGCCTCGAAGGGCCTGAGCCGCTGGAGTGGCCTCAAACCGAAGTGATCGCGGCACAGGCCGTACAGCTGCTGATCACCGCGGCAAACCTCGTAGAAAGGAGCGAGGTCGAAGTCCATACCCAGCATCCGCGACAGCACCCTGCTGATAGGCCGCTCGTCCTGTTCGGTGCCGTTCATCAGCGTGATGATCAGCTCTGGACGCTGCTCCATTCCCAGGTTGCTGACCAGCGCCAGGCGCATACGCCCGTCCAGCTCGAGCAGGCGTGTATACCGCTTGCCACCGAAAACGTCGATGACGTCATCCGGCCCGGGCGACAGCAGCGCAGCGGTCCTCTCGAAGCTGAACGGTGGAGCCGGGTTGATCCGATACTCGTGCATGGCAGACGTAGAATCGTCGGGAGCATGTTACTGACTTTGCCGAGCTCGCGCACACACTCCTTGCTCGAAGATGTGAGCGAGGTGGGACCAAGGAGCAACGACGCAGGCGCTCGTATATCGTGGGAGGGGTTT
>JBHHYG010000381.1:0-3525 GCA_046757445.1 Acidobacteriota bacterium | reverse complement strand
CAGACGCGGGCTTGTCCGCCACCGTAGCAGACTGCCGTTGAGATATGCAGGCTAGCCCCATACCCCTCGGGGGAGGGATGGGAGAATTTCTTCGCGACCCGTTGAGAAGTTCGGGCTAGCGAGCGCAGGTCAGGTGGCGGCCACCGTCCACACTCAAGGTCACACCGGTGAGCCAGGCGGCCTGCGGGGAGGCCAGGAAAAGGATAGCTTCGGCGACCTCTCGCGGCTGGCCGACACGTCCGAGAGGATGCGTGCCCCGACTGTGTTCGAGAAAGGCGCGGTAGGCATCCTCTGCCATGCCGGCGCGACGATGCAGGTTGGTTTCCACAACGCCGGGGTTCACAGCGTTCACACGCACCCCCCTAACGGCGAGCTCTAAGGCTGCACAGCGGGTGAGTTGGTCGACCCCGGCCTTGCTGACACAGTAGGCAAGGACGTTGGGAAAGGCCCGCAACCCGGTGACGCTAGAGACGTTGACGATGTTGCCCTCGCTGCGCTGTAAGTGTGGCACCGTTAGCTGCATCAGCGTAAAGACCGCATCGAGGTTCACTCGCATCATCTGATCCCAATCAGCGCGGCGGGTCGAGAGAATGTCGCCGCTGCCGATGACGCCGGCGGCATTCACCAGAACGTCGAGCTTCTCGTAGCGTTCCAGTGTCTTCTCGACGGCCCGCTTACTCTGCTCTTCCACAGACACATCGGCAACGACCACGGTTGCGGTCCCGCCTTTCGGCTCGATCTCGTTGGCCACGGCTCGTAAGTCGTCCTGGTTTCGTCCGAGCAGCGCCAACGATGCGCCCTCGGCGCCGAAGAGCACCGCCGTGGCCCTGCCGATGCCACTGGAAGCGCCGGTGATCAATGCAACCTTTCCGTCCAGCAACATACGCTATCCCCTTCGAGCCCGAGGCCGGTTGTTGCCGGCCACGAATTCCTCTATCCAGTTGACGGCCTCGCTCAGATTCTTCACCTCCGCTGTCGGAGCACAGCCGTCGGCAGGGCAGGCCTCCGCAGCGCGGTTGACCCAGATGGTACGGATTCCAAGCGTTGCAGCAGTATGGACATCGTGGAAGTAGCTCTGCGCAACATGTAAGAGGCCGTCCCCTGAGCCATCCGTGGCCATCAGAGCGCGCTTGAAGTGCTCGGCCGCCGGTTTGTAGCTTCGAACTTGCTGAGCTGTAACCAGTAGGTCGAATTTTACCTCCAAGTGCTCGAGCGTACCTGCCAGTAGATCATCGTCGATATTCGACAGGATTCCGAGCCGTAATCCCGCTTTCCGCAGCTTGCGGAGCGCCGGGTTGGTTTCGGCAAAGGGAGGCCAGGAGGGCAAGCTAGCCGCCAGGAAGCCGCGTGACCCGGACGAGGCCTTCCAGCCCAGCCGCGAAGCCACGGCAGACTCGAGCTCCTCCAGGATCTGACGATAGGGTCGATATCGGCGCGCTTGCACCTGCGGCTCAACCTCGTGGTAGACACTGAGAATCTCCGCTTCGTCTGCTACCGCGAACCCCCGCCGTTTGCCCTCCCCCTGAAATGCCTCGGTGATTCCCGTATTCCAGTCGATCAGGGTACCGTAACAATCGAAGGTGATGATCTGCGGCCTCATCGCGTTATCCGGGACTCGAAACCGATCCACTATGTCCTCGTGGCGCGGCGAATTCCTCCCACCTGCGGGTGATAGCATCATAGCCTTTCTTACCTGCACGCCCTAGAAGATCCAGAGAACCAGCAGATGCCAGCCGATACCAGCCCCTGGGTCGATGGCTTGACGATCGGTGATGCCCTGCGGCGCATCGCCGAGCGCTTTCCCGAGCGGCAGGCCTTGGTCTTTTGCCAGCACGGCTTTCGCGCCACCTACGCCGAATACGACCGCATGGTGGACGAGGCTGCGTGCGGTCTATTGGCCCTGAACGTAGAGCGGGGCGATCATGTCGCCATCTGGGCCACGAATTGGCCCGAATGGGTGATCCTCCATCTGGCCACGGCACGCATCGGGGCCGTTCTGGTCACGATCAACCCCGCTTATCGCAGCCATGAGCTCGCCTACGCCCTCGAGCAGTCCGACGCTCGCTTGCTCTTCCTCATCGACAGCTTCAAGAGCTCGAACTACTTCCGGATCTTGGCGGCAGCCTGCCCTGAGCTAGCGAAGTCGCGGCCCGGCGCCTTGCGCTCGCAGCAGCTTCCGGAGCTACGCTGGGTGGTATCAATCCCCGAACAGGCCGCCGCCGGGATGCTCTCGTGGAAGCAGATGCTGGCGTTGGGCCACAGCACACCCGAGAAGAGGTTGCAGCAGCGGGAGCGAGAGTTGAAGCCGGAGCAGCCCATCAACTTGCAGTACACATCAGGCACCACCGGCTTCCCCAAAGGAGTCGTACTCAGCCACCGCAACCTGCTGCTCAACGCTACCTACGTCGGAGATTGCCAGGGAATCACCGAGAACGACCGCATCTGCGTGCCGGTCCCTTTTTACCATTGCTTCGGCTGCGTGATCGGCACCTTGTGTTCTCTTGTGCACGGCGCCTGCATGCTGGTCCCGGCCGAGCACTTCGATCCCGCAAGTACGCTTGATTGTGTCGAGCAAGAACGCGCCACCTCCCTCTACGGGGTGCCCACCATGTTCATCGCCGAGCTCGAGGACGAGTCGTTCGCGGGCAGAGACCTTACGTCATTACGCACTGGCATCATGGCAGGAAGCCCGTGTCCGGTGGAGCTAATGAATCGGGTGGTGGGACAGTTGGGAGCGCGAGGGATCACCATCGCCTATGGACTCACCGAAGCCTCGCCCGCGATCACCCAGACCCTCGTGGACGATCCCTTGGAGCTTCGGGTCGGCACCGTCGGCCGGCCCATACCAGGGGTCGAGGTGAGAGTTCTCGATGCAGAAACAGGTAGACCCCTGCCCGACGGCAGGCAGGGCGAGCTTTGCGCTCGAGGCCACAATGTCATGCTCGGTTACTACAAGATGCCCGCGGCCAGCGCCAAGACGATCGATGCCGACGGCTGGCTACACACCGGTGACCTGGCGGTGCGCGAGCCCAACGGCTACTTGCGGATCACCGGCCGCATCAAGGACATGATTATCCGCGGCGGCGAGAACATCTATCCACGCGAAATCGAGGAGTTCCTCTACACCCATCCCAAGGTGGAAGACGTGCAGGTCGTGGGCGTTCCCGACCGCAGGCATGGTGAAGAGGTGTGCGCTTGGATCAAGCTGCGCCAAGGGGAACAGGTCGAGGTGGAGGAGATCCGCAGCTATTGTGCCGAAGGGCTGGCCCACTACAAGGTGCCGCGCTACATAGAGCTCGTCGAGGAATTCCCCCTCACCGTCACCGGCAAGGTACAGAAGTTCAAGATCCGTGAGCGAGCGGTGCAGGATCTGGGGCTCGAGGAGGACGGCAAGGAGGGCGCTGCCTGAGGGGGATGAGGACAGGTGTGTTCCTTGACCGGCCTGCTACTAGAAGGCTTCTAGCCCGCATTTCTCAACGGCTCGCGGCCCTTGCGCCCGCTCGCTTCACGACCCGTTGAGAAGTT
>JBHHYG010000380.1:0-3526 GCA_046757445.1 Acidobacteriota bacterium | reverse complement strand
CATGCATTGCAGTCGTGAGCCAGGGTACTGGAAGCGGCGCGTCGCGAAACCCTAAGCCAGACGTTAGGCGGCAAGGGCATCGCGGCGTGCTCGACGCCAGCCCCGCGGCGCGATAGGCTATCGGACATGAAGGTGACCTCAGGCAAGGTCGTGTCGGGCAAGGTTGTCGTCGAAGGTGAGTCGCTTCCCGACGGAGCGAAGGTAATGGTGATCGCGCGAGAGGACGACGAGACCTTCGAGTTCTCTCCGGAAGAAGAGGCGGAGATTCTGTCCGCGATTGCCGAGGCAGACCGGGGAGAAACCGTGTCTCCGGCTGAGGTTCTGGGCGGTCTCCCCGGAAGTAGGTGAAGGAACCTCTCGCCGTACGGATTACCCGGCGGGCCGCCCGTCAGATTGGCGAGGCGGCGACCTGGTGGGAGGAGAACCGCCCCGCGGCACCAGGCGCTGTCCGGAACGAGCTCGAGCAAACTCTTGCTCTTCTCGCTCGCCAGCCACGGATCGGAGCACGGGCGCGAAACGTCCGAACGGAAGGAGTTCGGCGTGTTCACCTCTCACGGATCCGGTACTACCTGTTCTACCGGGTGAAGGGTTCCACGGTGGAACTCCTGGCTCTCTGGCATTCGATTCGCGGTTCAGGCCCCAACGTATGATGCCGCCCAACAAGCCGCTCCAGCTGACACCGCGCTTCGCGCTGCGCAGCTGAGCGCCAGACGTTCGGCGAGGCAGCGTGATTGTGCGCGAGCGGGCGTGTCGGTAAACACCGGACATGGCCTTTGCGATCATCTATTCGCCGGCAGCCGTCGATCACCTCCAGGCGCTTCCGAAGGCCACGCAAGTGCTGGTCGTTGACCAGGTGGATGAGCAACTGACGCACGAACCTGCGTTGCCAACACGCAAGCGAAAGTTGTTGCGACCCAACCCGATTGCTCCTTGGGAGCTGCGGCTGGGCGATGTCCGCGTTTTCTATGATGTGCAGGAGCAACCGGACGGTCTCGTCAAGATTGTCGCCGTGGGCATTGAGCGGCATAATGAGTTGTGCATCGGCAAGGAAAGAATCGAGCTATGAAAGCCATCGAGTTGTCAGAAGTCTCTGCATTGACTCCGCACGTCAAGCGCGGCCGCGGTGGGCCGTTGCTGCTTACCGACCATGGGCGGGTGGTCGCGACGATCGTCCCTGCCGACGAGCAGGACGCAGAGAGCATGCTGCTGAGCATCAATCCAAGATTCAACGCCATTTTGGAGCGATCACGGCAGCGGCTGGAGACGGAGGGCGGTCTGTCGAGCGATGCGGTCCGAAAGCAATTAAAACTACCAGCGAAACGGCGAGGCCGAACAAAGCGCTCCAGCCGACCGCGGGCAAGAGCGGCGTGACTGGAATCGAGGGTTCGCGGTTCGCCCGCGTCCGCTCAGCGGCATCCCATTCGACTGTTTGCGACGGCTGGGATACCCTCTCAACTCGAGGAGGTGACGCGATGCACAACGAGTTCACGGCCATCTTCGAGCGCGACGGCGACTGGTACGTGGCCTACTGCCCTGAGATCGTAGGGGCTAACGGCCAAGGCCGAACGAAAGAGGAGGCGCGGCAGAGCCTCGCTGACGCAATCGCTTTGATCCTTGAAGACCGGCGCGCAGACGCGCTGCGCGGTGTGCCGGCCGATGCGGAGCGGGAAACAGTGGTCGTCGAGTGAAGCGGACTAGCTTGCTGCTGCACCTGCGTCGCCATGGGTGCGTTCTCAAGCGCGAGGGGGCGAATCACTCCTTATGGACCAATCCAGCCACCGGAGCGGTCGAGTCAGTCCCACGGCATCAAGAGATCCCGAATGGCCTTGCGAGGAAGATCTGTCGTAACCTGTCGGTACCCGAGGTGGGAACGGCATGACGCGTCGAGGTCGAACACGCCGTTCGAGCTGACGGCGGGCCTGCTGCGGCAGCACTTACTGTGGGCTCCGTTCGCCCGCCGCAGCTCACCGGCAAATCGTTAGCCGGCGTCGAACAACCGCCGACGCGATGAGCACGGCTGAGGAGAATTCGTTGGCGAGCAAGGAGAAAGCGAGCCTCGGTCCCGACAAGAGCCTGTGGCGGCCTTCCCCACTCCTTGGACAGATCGTCCTCGTGACCACGCTCAACGAGGATGGAGAGTCAAACGTCGCGCCCAAGAGTTGGATTTCAATGATGGTCTTTCAGCCGCCGCTACTTGCTCTGGGCTGCAATCTCGGTCATTGGACGGCCCGAAACATCCTCCGAAGCGAGGAGTTTGTGGTAAACGTTCCGGGAGATGATCTCGCGGATGCGGTCTGGAAGAGCAGTGCCTTGCCTCACCCCCGGCCAGTGCAAGCCGCCGGACTAACCCCCATTCCGAGTCAAGCCCATTGTTAGTTGAAACTCTCCACGGCTCCTGATCGGTTACGCGGCTTTCTTCATCGACGGCTTCGTAGCGATCTTCAGTGCTCGCTTCACAGCCTCACGCAGTTTCGGCAGGTGGCGGTAGCCCAAGACCTTGTGCAAGCGCGGTTCGATGTCCACGAGGGCCGTCGCCAGCCAGCGGTGTCGCTGGCTCGAGTTCGTCCAGTGATCCACCTTCGCGCAGCGTTCCTCGACGAGAGCATTGACGGATTCGAGGCAGTTCGTGGTCTTCAGCGAGCGGCCGAGTACCGCGTACACGCCGAGGCGATGCAACGTCAGGGTCTCCTCCAGGCCTTCGGCCAGGCTGCCGGCGGCGGATTGGTTGCGCTCCTCCAGCTCGCCGTGCAGCGTCCTGAGGGCCGCGACGGCCTCCTCGTACGCCGGCCGGTCGTAGGCGCGCTGGAGTCGCTTGCGCCACGGGGCCTGCTCGCTCTTGGACAGGTAGCTCACCACGTTCTCGCGCTTGTGCCACTGGCAGCGTTGCACCACCGCCCGCTTGCTGAACGCCTTGTGCACCGCCGCGCGCAGCCCCTTGCCGCCGTCGAGGATCACCAGCAGGCCCTGCGAGATGTCGAGGCCCCGCTCGAGCAACGCCCGCAGGAACAGTGTCAGCACCTGCTCGTTCTCCGTGTCCGTCTCCACGAAGCCCAGGAAGCGTTTCTCCCCGGCCATCGTGATGCCCAGCGCGATGACCATCGTCGCCGCGGCGAACGTCTTCCCGTCCAGGAACAGCGCCACCACATCCTCGGTCGACAGGTCTCGTTCCTGGAGCTCGCGCAGCTTGGTCGCACTGGCCCGCACGAAGGTCCGGGACACCGTCGAGCTCGACAGCCCAATCGCCCCGGGGATCGCCTCCGCCGCGGCCTCGTAGTTGCGGCACGAAATCCCGTACAGCACGCGCCGGAGCAGCAGGTCGTTCACCTCGGTGTCCCCCCGCAAGGCCTCGTAGGACCGCAGCGCAATCTCGCTCCCGTTGACGCTGCGCACCCGCGGCACCCGCACCGGCACGCGCTGCCCCGCCAGCCCCACGCTCCCGGGATTACTGCCGTGGCGCCGGCCCCGCACCGACGCCTCCTTGCGCGCGTAGCGCTCCCCGGCCAACGCGGTGATCTCCTCGTCAAGC
>JBHHYG010000379.1:0-3543 GCA_046757445.1 Acidobacteriota bacterium | reverse complement strand
CGCCGCTAACCTCCCCCCCGACCTCGACGATCTCGCCGACGAACTCGTGACCCATCACCGTGCCGTGGTCCAGGCCGCGCTCGCGCTCGTGGAAGGGGTGTAGGTCCGATCCACAGATCCCCGCCAACTGCACGTGGACGATGGCATCGCCCGGCTCCTCGATGGCCGGGTCAGCGACCGTCTCGTAGCGAATGATCTTCTTGCCGTGGAAGGTCAGCGCCTTCATCGTCCTCCCTCCTGAAACCGCCCTCGCGATGGCCGGGCCATGAGGAGTTTCTCAGCAACCTGTCAGGAACCGAGGCGCAGGCCCTTCGGCACCAGCCCTCTCTCGGCCAGCTCGAAAAGCCCCTGGGCGGCGAGCGCCAGCAGCGCCGCCGGTACCGCACCCTGCAGGATCAAGCTGTTGTCGGCAAGGCGGATGCCGGTGAGGATCGGCTGGCCGAAACCGCCGGCACCGATCAGCGCACCGAGGGTGGCGGTGCCGACGTTGATCACCGCCGAGGTCTTGATGCCGGCCAGGATGGCGCGCGAGGCCATCGGCAACTCTATCAGCCGCAGGCGGGCGCCGGGAGGCAACCCCAACGCTTCCGCCGACTCGAGGATCGGCGTTGGAACGTCGTGCAGGCCGGCGTAGGTGTTGCGCACGATGGGAAGCAGGCTGTACAGAAACAAGGCCACGATGGCGGGCAGGGCCCCGAGCCCGAGGAGCGGCACGAAAATCACCAGCAACGCCAGCGAGGGAATCGTCTGCACGATCCCTACGAGGCCCAGGACCAGCTGTCCGAGCCGCCGGCGGCGGGCCGCCAGAACCCCCAGCGGCACCGCTAGCAGAATCGCCGCGACCAGCGAGATCGCCACCAAGTAGAGGTGCTCCACCAGGTGACGGAGCAGTCGGGCCGCGACGCTGACCTCGACGACCTCGGCCTCGATGCCCAGACGGCGGGCGAGAAAATCCGCCGCTACCCGGCTCTCCGAGATCCTCTCGAGCTTGGCCTCGGCGTTCATCTCGATCATCGAGGCCTCGGGGATCTCGCCTTCGAGCCGGCGCAAGGTTGCGACCGCCTGCGGCGCACGCTCCCCGAGGTCTGCCCGGTACAACAGCACCGCCTCGTAGGCAGGGAACTGTTGCAGGTCGTCGGTGAGCGCACGCAAGTGGTACAGACGAATCTCGGCGTCGGTGGAGTACAGATCGATGACGTCGATGCTGCCGCTGGCGATGCCGCGATAGGCGAGGTCGTGGTCGAGGCCTCGCACCCGTGACTGCGGCAACCGGTAGCGGTCGCGCAGGTTCGGCCAGCCGTCGCCGCGATCCATGAACTCGTTGCTGAAGCCGAACCGCAGCTGCGGGTGATCCTTCAGGTCGGAGATCGAGCGTATACCCAGGCGTTCGGCCTCCTCCTCGCGCATGCCGAGGGCATAGGTGTTGTTGAAGCCGAGCGGCCGGCTCATGAGGATTCCTCGTTGTTGGAGGGCCGCCCGCATCTGCTCCCGGCCGTGGAGAGCGCCGGCGGCAAGGATCTCTTCACTGATGGTGCCTGTGTACTCGGGATAGATATCGATCTCGCCGCTCAGCAGCGCGTTCCACAGCACCCGCGTGCCGCCGAGCTGGCCGCGATGCTCGGCCTCCACCCCGTCGCTGCGCAAAAGCCGGGTGATGAGCTCGCCCAGGACCACCGATTCGGTAAAGCTCTTCGAGCCGATCACCACCCGCGGCACCGATTCTGAGGTCCGATCGGCCACCGTGCAGGCTGTCGGCAGAAGGGCGGCAGCGAAGAGGGCGAGAAGCGCGCCCGGGATGTGGGAGGCGGTGGCGCCCCCAACGACCATACGACCGACCTTCATCCGGGCCCGCTCCCCAAGCCCTCGAGCGGGCTTCGCTGGGCATTGATGAAGCGGCTGACGAACTCGCCGGCCGGCGAGCGCACCAGCTCCTCCAGGGTGCCCCGTTGGACGACGGCTCCATCCCGCAGTAAGACGATCGAATCGCCGAGGAAACCGGCTTCGGAGATGTCGTGGGTGACGGTGATCACCGTCTTTTTCAACTTTCGGAAGATCGCCCGCAAATCCGCTTGCAGCTCGGCGCGGATCATCGGGTCCAGGGCCCCGAGCGGCTCGTCGAGCAGCAGCAGATCGGGGTCCAGCATCAGCGCCCGCATCAGGCTCACCCGCTGTCGTTGGCCCCCCGAAAGCTGTACCGGGTAGCGCTCCAGGCCCTCGAGCGGAAACTGCGTCAACGTGGCCAGCTCACCCAAGCGGGCGTTGAGTCGCTCATGGCTCCAACCCAGGTAACGTGCCATCAAGGTGACGTTGTCGCGGGCGGTGAGGTGGGGGAAGAGACCACCTTCTTGAATCACGTAGCCCATGCGCCGGCGCAGCTCCACCACATGGGAGGGTGCCACTGCGAGCCCCTCGAAGCGCACCGAACCGTTGTCCGGGCGGATGAGGCCGATGATCAGCCGCAGCAGGGTCGATTTCCCGCAACCGCTGGGCCCGATGAGCACGGTGGTGCGGCCCCGCTCGATGGTCAAATCGACGGAGTGCAGGGCGACGAGGTCCCCGTAACGCTTCGACAGCCCCCTCAGCTCCAGCAACTCTCGGCCTCCAGCCGGCCACTCGACCGCCACGACATCGTCCTAGCCCAGCGCATCGCCGCAGAGGCGCGCCTGGCCGCCACCGTAGCAGACTACCGTCGAGATATGGAGGCCAATACCCGCTGCATGAAGCCGTCGACATATTTACCCTCCATCCAGCGGGATACCACCACCAGGTCGTCTCCCGGGTCCACCCAGATAACGCTGGTGGAGGCGGCGCCGAGGGCGAAGAAGCTGGACTCGGGGGCGCTGGGGAACTGTTGCCGGCCGGTATTCAGCCACCACATGTAGCCGTAGTTGGGCTGTACGGCGACGGGCGTGGTGGCCCCCTCAACCCACTTCTCGGAGACGATTTGCCGGTCCTTCCATTTGCCACGTCGCAGGAACAGGTAGCCGAAGCGGGCGTGATCGCGGCTGCTGATCCACATCCCCCCGCCCCAGTGACCGCCACCGCTGACCGACTGCACACGCTCGCCGTCGAGCTCCACCCAGGAGGTGCGATAGCCGTGCCACTGCCAAGTGTCGGAGGCGCCGATCGGGCCCATTACTTCCTCCTCGAGCACCTGAGGTAGGGGCTGGCGCCAGACCCGCAACAGCGAGGTCGCAAGCAGGTTGACGCGCACGTCGTTGTACTCCCAGAAACTGCCCGGCTTCTGTAGCTGCCGGTCGCGTCCGCGCCGCCTGTCGGCGGTGTCCGGCTTGCCCCACAGCTCTCCCTGCCACTCGCTGGTCTGCTGCACCAGGTGTCGCCAGCTGATACCCCTGTTGTGTGGTGAAGCAAAGGTGCCGTCGTCGACGTACTCCCCGACCGCATCATCGAGGTCGCGGATGAGGCCACGATCCAGCGCGATGCCGGCCAGCGTCGACAAGTAGCTCTTGGTAACGCTGAAGGTCATGTCGACACGCCGCGTATCACCCCACTCGGCGACGATATAACCGTGCCGGACGACCA
>JBHHYG010000378.1:0-3552 GCA_046757445.1 Acidobacteriota bacterium | reverse complement strand
AAAAGCAGGCTCAACAACATCGAGTTGAGGGCCACGCTCTTGCCGGAACCGGTGGTTCCGGCGATGAGCAGGTGTGGCATGCGTGCCAAATCGGTAATTGCGGTTTCGCCGTGAATTTGCCGGCCGAGGGCCAAGCTGAGCTTGGATCTGGAGCTGGCGAACTCCTTCGACTCGATAATCTCCCGCAGGCGGATGATCTGGCGACTGCTGTTGGGGGCCTCGATGCCGACGGTGGACTTGCCAGGCAGGCGGGCGATGCGGATGCTCTCGGCGCGCAGGGCGAGGCTGAGGTCATCTTCGAGGTTGATGATGCGACTGTACTTCACTCCGGCGCTGGGCTTGAACTCGTAGGTCGTTACCACCGGGCCGGGGTGGATCGCCACCACCTCCCCGGTGACGTTGAACTCCGCTCCCTTGCTGGCGATGGCCTTGGCCTTCTCCATGAGCTCGTTCTCTTCAACCGTTTCCTTTTCAGCCCGCTGCTCGAGCAAGTGGCTTTCCGGCAGCGCGTACGCTCCGTGCGGCCCCGCCGGCTGCTCGAACGGTAGCGGTGGCTCATCAGCGGGGGGAAGGTCGGGGCTGAGGTCCCGCCTGACCGGCGGGCTGATTTGCGGCAATGAAGAGCCGGGGCGCGCGGTCCCGACCGGCACCTTGACCTTCAGGATCGGCTTGTTTGCGGTTCGCAGCAGGGTGTGGTCGACGCCTTTGGCCTCGGCAACGGTGGCGTGGCTGGCGGCATGTTTGTTGACCACCGCCCGCCGCTGGCGCGCTTTGCGGCGTTGCTCCCGCCGGCGAGCGATGCTCGTGCGAGCCCTGCGCAGTGTCTGTGTGGTGCCCTTCCAAGCAGCGGCGAACAGGCGACCGAAGGAGAGCCGCGTGGCTACCACGGTGGCGAGCAGGGTGCCGGTGAGGGCAACAAGAGGTCCGCCGACGGCTCCGAAGGCGGCAAGGAGGGCCCGGCTGCTCCAGCTTCCCAGTAGGCCTCCAGCCGGCAGCAGTGCGCCTCCCAGGCGGATGTCGCCAAAGCCGAGGCTGGCCAGGGCAGAGCTCGAGACCAGCAGCACTCCGAGGCCGACCAACTTGGAGCCGGCTGCCTCGAGCTTGCGGTGCCAGAGCCGGTTCCTGCTAACCAACAGCAAGGCCAGGATCGGCAGGTAGGCACTGACCCCGGCGAGCTGAAAACTGGCCGCTGCGAAGGTGGCACCGACACGGCCCGCCAGGTTCTCTGGTTGCCCGGCGGCGGCAAGGTCGAAGGGGTTCGGGTCGGCGGCGCGATAGGAAACCAGCGCGACGGCCAGGAAGGCGGCGGCAGCGACGCACGCCAAGCCGATGACTTCGTCGCGGAATCGGACGTGCTTCTTGGGGCGCTTCCGTTTATGTGCCAAGCCCACCCTCTGTTCCTAGCGCGCGAGCCACGCGAGCACCACGGCCAACGACCAGCAGTACCAGGCGAACCGATGCCACCAGTCGCCGCTAGTGGCGCGGTGCACCAGCCCGATGCAAGCGTATCCAATCGCCCCAGCAAGAAGCGTAGCAAAGCCGATATGAACGAACAAGATGGCCGGAGGCATAGGTCCCTCGAGGAGCTGGTGCGCATCCAGAGCTGCAGCGCCCAGAATCGCCGGCACCGAGAGCAGAAAGGAGAACGCCACCGCCTGCCGATGCTTGATACCGAGGACAAGGGCGAGAGAAATGGTGGTGCCCGACCGGGAAATTCCCGGCAGGATGGCGAAGCCTTGCGCGGTGCCGATAGCGATAGCCTGGGCTGCCGTCAGCGAGCGCCCTCGCTTCGTACCCCAGCGTGAGGCCGTCAGGATCAGGCCGGTGATCGCCAGGCCGAGGGCGATGAGCTCGAGCCGCTCGAACGCCCCGCGGATGAAGCTCTCGGCCGCCAGCCCGATGGCGGCCGTCGGCACCGAGCCCAGCACCAGGTAGGTCAGCCAATGCTTGCCGGACAGCCCCTCGGGGTTCGCCGAGGAGGCCGGGTGTACCAGGCCGATGAGGAGCCGGCGGTAGTAGAC
The DNA here is from genome assembly GCA_046757445.1 of Acidobacteriota bacterium. Lineage (GTDB taxonomy): Bacteria > Acidobacteriota > UBA890 > UBA890 > UBA890 > JBHHYG01. The sequence goes on along the minus strand of JBHHYG010000378.1, from coordinate 1,531 downwards.
CAGAACGGCCAGGGTGGTACCCAAGTGCAACGACACTTCGAGGGTCAGTCCCGGATGAGCGAGCCTGGGCCAGAGCAGCTGGGCAGCGGCCAGGTGTCCACTGCTGGATACCGGCAGAAATTCGGTGATGCCCTGGAGAACGGCCAGGATGAGGGAAGCGGTGAGCGAAGGCAGCGGGGTCACGAGGAGAGCTCCGGAAGAGCTTCGGCGAGTCGTGCGAAGTCCTCCAAGGTCAGCGTTTCGGCACGCTCTCCGGCATCGATACCTGCAGTGTCACAGGCGTTGCTGATGACGGGGCGGTCCCAACCGGCGTGTCGCAGCGCGTTGGCCAGGGTCTTGCGCCGATGGCTGAAGGCCGCCTCGGTAACGGCAAGGCGGTGGCTGTGGCGGGCGTTACAGCGTGGGGGGGTACGAGGCCGTAGGCGAACGAAGGCCGAGTCGACCTTCGGCGGCGGACGAAAGGAACCGGGCCCGAGGTGAACCAACAAATCGCCCCGATAGTGCCACTGAACATTCACCGACAGGAGTCCACGGGAATGGCTGCCCGGCGGTGCCAGGACGCGCTTGGCGACATCGGTGGGAAGCATGTAGTGTACATCGGCAAAGATGTCCCGGTGCTGGAGGGTCCATCTCAGGATTGGACTGGCGATGGCATACGGCAGGTTGCCGACTACCCTCAGCGGGGGCCTGTGACACAGTGCTGCGGGGTCGAGTTCGAGCACATCGCCCGCGATCACCTGCAACTCCTTTCCCGGTGCAAGCTCCGCCAGCATAGCGCAGCAGTGAGGATCGATCTCCACGGCTGTCACCGCCACCGAGCGATCGAGCAAGGCGCGGGTCAGCCGGCCTTGTCCAGCGCCGATCTCCAGAAAACGCTCTCCCTGCTGCGGCGCCAGTAGCCGCACCAGGGACGTGGCCAGTTCGTCGTTGGCCAGCCAATGTTGGCTCCATCTACGGCGCCGCCCAGACACGGGCCGATTATAGACGCCATTCGGCTCGGGCCGATGCCAATCTGCTCGGACGGGCTCGCCCCCGTACGGCCGGTGCCTTGCATTGACCTACCGTAGAGCGCATTGCTACGGTAAGATCCTTCTCGCCCTCACCTGCCATTGCGGCCGCGCAGTCACGAGCCGTTGAGAAGTCCGGGCTAACCCCTCATCGGATAAAGCGATTCCCGGAGGATAGGGGCTCGGCGGATGGCTATCTCCTGCTTGTTTTCCTGAACGATCATGGTCAAGAAGACTCCTGCATCGGCGGATACCCCGAGCCTTCCCAAGAGCTATGAACCGCAGGCTGTGGAGCGGCGCTGGGCAAAGGCGTGGGGGGAGGCTGCTGTCGGCCGCGCCGACCCGGACTCTTCCTGCGAGCCCTATTCGATGGTCATCCCGCCTCCGAACGTTACCGGATCCCTTCATATCGGGCATGCCCTCGACATGACCCTGCAGGACATCGTCGCTCGTTGGCAGCGAATGTCAGGCAGAGATGTATTGTGGGTGCCGGGCACCGACCATGCTGGCATCGCCACCCAGAA
>JBHHYG010000377.1:0-3568 GCA_046757445.1 Acidobacteriota bacterium | reverse complement strand
AGGCGTACTCGTGCAGTACGTCGAGCACCCGAGCCAAGCGCAACGCCGCAGACGCACGCCTCTCCGCCACCGTAGCAGACTGCCGTTGAGATATGCAGGCTAGAAGGTCGCCTCTGCAGGCGGTGGCGTGGCCTCCTCTGCCTGCTGGGCTCGGCCGTAGATGAGCTCCTCGATGGTGCCGTGGATCCGGTTCACGGTGGCGGCTGACGGTGCCTGCGTGAAGCGGGAAACTAGCCAGGCTACCAGCCAGTTGGCCACGATCGCCCAGACCCCACCGTGCAACGTCAATGGGTGCGGCCAGACGATCAAGGTGAAGAAGAGGGTAACCAAACCGACGGCGATGCCGGCGAGTACCCCGGTGGCAGTGTAGCGGATCTTGGAGGGGAGGGTCACACCGACGATCGCCGGCATCAGCTGCAGCGCTCCGGCGCCCGACAGGGTGACGAGGATCACCAGGTACTCGAAGGTGGTTACGCTGAGGAGATAGCCGATGAGCAGGAAAGCGACGATGAAAGCCCTGCTGACGTTGACGTAGTGGGCCCTGGGAGCCTCGGCACGGAGATAACGCTGGTAGATGTCACGCGTCAGGACCGTGGCATTGGCGTGGAGGATGGAGTCGAGCGTCGACATGGCGGCGGCGGTGGCACCGGCGAGGATGATGCCGGTCAGCCACGCCGGCGCGTAGCTGAACAGAAGCTCGGGAAAGATACGGTCGGCAATGGCGATCTCGGGCATGGCCAAAGCGCCTCCGAGGCCCACCAAGGCGGTGGGAATGTACAGGGACATGAGGAACAGCGGAGTGGTGGCGCCCAGCCACTTGATCGTTCTTGCTGACACCGCCGTGTAGTAGCGGATGAAGATGTGGGGCTGAAAGACGATGCCGAAGGAGAGAGTCACCATCATGCCGAACCACATCGGGTAGGTGAAGAAGCCCTCCGGCCCGGGGAGGGTCAGCAGATCAGGCCGCTGCGCCTCCACCGCCTTCCAAAGCCCCAAGGGTCCACCGAAGAGCTTGTAGGCCAACACCAGGGCGCCTATCCAGACGGCGGCGTACATCCATACTCCCTGCAGCACATCGGTCCAGTAGACGGCGCGCAATCCGCCCGCCATCAAGTAGGTGGCCACCACCGTCAAGAGGATGGCGGTTGCCAGCTCGAAGGAGATGCGGTCTCCAGAGGCGGCGCTGATGATGTAACCGAGCCCCTGAGCTTGTACCTGGATGTACAGGATGGTGAAGAGGATCGAGATGGCGGCCACCACCACGCGGACGATTTCGCTCTCGTAAAAGTCGGCCAGCATATCGGCCGGGGTCATGTAGCCGAACTTCTTGCCCAGCGCCCAAATCCGGGTCCCGAAGATGTAGGTGATGGCACCGACCATGATGGTCCAGGTGCCGGCGTCCCAGAAGCCGATGCCATGGGTGTAGAAGAAGCCGCTGCTGCCGAGGAAGGCGAAGGCGCTGTGATAGGTGGCCACGACGGAGAGATAGAGGACGACGAAGCCGGCCTTGCGGCCGTAGAGCAGGAAGTCCTCGAGGTCCACCCGCATACGGCGGTTGGCAATCGCTCCGAGCAAGAGCGTCAAGATCAAGTAGGCGGCGATGATCGACAGAGCTACCACCCAGCTTTGCATCAGTTCTCTGCCACGGTCACAGCTTGCGCAGTGCGGCGATGATTAACAGACCGATCATCGCCAGATACACGAGCAGCAAATAGGTGAATAAAAAGGGAAGGCCGAACATGGTCGGCTCGATGCGATTGGCCAGCGGCAGCACCGGCCATTCGGCCAGCAGCAGCAGAGCCAGAAAGGCCAGCACCACCGACCAGCCGGCCCGTGAGCGGGGCCGGAAGTGGGAGCGGAAGCTCAGGTACTCGCGACCGTTGGCGTCCGATGACTCCAGCGTCATCTGTTCGGGTAGAGGATCGCTCGAGCTGGACCGTTCGCTCTCGTGGACTTGCATCGGATTCGTGCGGTTGCGCTCAGGCCTGCAGGAAAGCTGAGAGAAAATACGTCTGATTCCGCCGACAGGCAAGGGCCGGCCGAGACCTCGGGGCCTTGGCACCGCATTCGTCGCCGCTCCCGCAGATCGACTCCGTCTGCGAGCGCACGAACCTTTTGAGAAGTTCACGGTTCGGGTGAGGTAGCCCGACGATGTACATCGGGACGTTCGAGTCAACGATGCGGATCAGTCAGCAGGACTACGACCCCGACAGAATCTAGCCCGCATTTCTCAACGGCGGTCGTCGCGAGGGGGTGGACAGGCCAGGATCGGGCGCGGAGGCGTACTCTTGCAGTACGTCGAGCACCCGATCCAAACGCAACGCTGCAGACGCGGGCTTGTCCGCTACCAGTGCGGCGCAGGCGTAGGCCACCATTACCTTCGTCCACGGCGAGGTCTCAAGGCACCAGGCGAGTAGGAGCACCGCACAACCCCCTGCCACCTGTACCAAGCCGATGGCTGTTAGCGTACTCATTGTCTCGCCAAGCAGGAACCATAGGCGGCCGTAGCCCCTGCCAAAGCTACAACGTTCAACTCATGAAGTGCTATTGCGCCGAGACAGGCCGGCAGCGCCGGTTGAGTTGCATCGGATTCGTTCGGCTCCGTGGCGCTCGCCGCAGGTGTCAAGCCAATTGTGGGACAGGACTCTACGGTAAGCGCGTGACGCCCGCCCAGAGATCGAAGTCTGTATCGCAGGTCAAGATGTGGGTGAGGCCGTACCTCTCCATGACCGCGATGTGGAGGCAATCGCGACCGGAAAGGCGGTGTTGCCCGTGGGCAATATGGCGTGCTCGTTCGGCATCCGCTTTGGTAATCGGGTACACCTGGTGCACGAGGCTGTCCAACAATGCGAAGCAGTCATCGATGGCACCTCTCGCGTCGATGGCTACATAGCGGTGAATGATTTCCTGATAAACCTCTGCGCTGGTTACGAAGGTCTCTTCCGCCTGAGAGCGCACGAATCTTTCGAGAAGTTCACGGTTCGGATGAGGTAGCCCGACGAGGTACATCGGGACGTTCGAGTCAACGAAGACCACGTCCCTCCTCGATGCTCGCCAGGATCTCCTCGATGTCGCCGGTCGGATGGCCAAGCCGCAAGGCGCGTTCCAGGGCGGCCACCTTCTGGGCGGGCGCGGGACCGATGTGGTTCTGCCGAGCCCGTCGAAGTGCCCGGCGCGCCCACTCGCTCAATGTCAGGCCTTGATGCGACGCGCACCGACGAAGCTGCTCGAGTTCCTCGTCTGCCATGATGACTTGAAGGCGTTTACTCATACTCATGAGTATACTTACGAGGTGGCAGGAAGCGCAAGCAGGCCTGGCGTTTTAGCCCACGAAGCGGATCAGTCAGGAGGGCTACGTCTGATTCCGCCGACAGGCAAGGGCCGGGCGAGACCTCGGGGCCTTGGTATGACATTCGTCGTCGCTCCCGCAGCCGCGACCCGTTGTGAAGTTCGGGCTAAACGAGATCCGAGTACCGCCGCCTGCCGTGCAACACGCGGTAGACGCGAACCTGCTTAGGCAGCACTTTGTAGAAGACAAGGTACTCGCCCTGAACCAGCACCCGGTAGC
>JBHHYG010000376.1:0-3569 GCA_046757445.1 Acidobacteriota bacterium | reverse complement strand
ATCCGGCACGCGCCCGGGCCACGAACCCTTCGAGCTGCGTCCAATACTCTTCTGCCAGCTGCGCGCGGTTGAATCGCTCGCGAACGGCCTGTCGTCCGTTCTGCGACATCCGATGGTAGAGTTGCCGATCGTCCCGGAGGCGGCGAACCGCCTCTACCAGCTCTTGGGGCGACTCCGGTGCGACGGGGATGCCCGCATCCGCTTCGCTGATCATCTCCGCCGCCTCCCCCCGTACACCGAGCACGATCGGGTTCCCAGCTGCCATCGCCTCGAAGATCTTGGACGGGAGCACGGTCCGAAAGAGGGGGCGGTCCTTCAGATGCACGATGCTAACGTGGGAGAGGGCGAGGAGCAGGGGGATGCGAGATTTCGGCTGCTTCGGGAGCAGCCGAAAGTTGGGCAGAGGGTTCTGGAGCTGCCGCTGACGGAGCGCCCGCCACTCCGAGCCAGGCCCTGCCACCAGGAAGGCAAGTTCGTCATCGGAGTGGCAGGCGGCCTCGTAGAGTACGTCGGCACGATGAGCTTTTCCCACCGTGCCCAGATAGGAGGCCACGAATCGCCCATCGAGGTCGAGCTCTCCCCTGAGCCGCTCTAGCTCCGCATCGCTCGCCGAGATCTGAAAGGCGTCGGGATCCACTCCGTTGGGAACGTACGCGAGTCTTCCAGGGTCCACGCCTCGCTCCAGCAGCGTTCGGCGGAAGGTGCGGGTTACGACAACGATCCCGTCAGCGGTCCGGTAGAGCCGGTCCGCCACCGCGGATCCTGCGCGTACCATCCAGTGGTCCGGAGGCAGCGCGTCAACCGCCACGACCGACTCCGGCCACAGGTCGCGCACTTCCAGCACGAACGGAATCCCCCTCAGGCGACTGATCGCCCACCCCGCGAGACCCGCGAGCAGATGCGGGGAGCTGGCCACGATCACGTCCGGCGTTCGCTGGAGGCGACGGCTGTGCCAGACGGCCGAGAGCATGAAGGAGGCGTACAGAATCGTGCGGCGAGCCACCCCACGATTCTCTAACGGCAGCAGGGGGCAGCGGTGGACAATCACTCCGTCCAGAGTCTCGCGTGCGTAGCGATTCCTGTAGCCGTCGTAAACCTTGCCCTCCGGAAAGCTCGGCACATCGGTGAGAACCTCTACGTGGCCACCGCCCGCGACCCAGTAGCGCGCGTGCTCGTGCGCGCGATTCGCCAGAGCATTGCTCTCCGGGGGGAAGTTGTGGCTGACTAGGAGGACGTTCACGGTCGGCTGTAGCGGATGGAGTACGCAAGGCGGGCAGGCAGCGGCCCGTTCCTCTCAAGCCGGATGACCTTGTTCCCGCGGCGCATGCCGAACTCCGGGCAGTACCATCCACTCCGCAGAATCGCCGTTCCCCCCTCCACGGTGACGGTCGCTCGAACGCGGTCGCGGGCGAGCGTGAAGGTCTGCCCCTTCTGCCGAACTTGGACGTCGGGGTGCAGGTGGATCCGGCTCGTAACGCGGTGCTCTCCGCGCCCGTCCACCCGATCTTCTACCCGGAGCTCACCGGCCGCGTGGTGCAGCCTGAGCGTTCGATGGTGGATGATGCTGTCGCCGATCAGCCGCCCGTAGCCGTCGAAGCGGCCCGCGAAGATGCATGCGTTCTCTTTAGCCTCGAAGCGTACGTCCCGCGGCGCCTTCCGCCGGGCCACCCGGAAGCTCTTCCAGCACTCTGCCTGACTCAAGCCGTCCACGGACACGGTGTTGTGTGCCCGGGTCGAGCGGACGTAGTCGCGCATCTCGCCCTCCGCGTACTCGTAGACGCCGGAGTCGACAATGAGACGCCGACCGTCGACGTCGAACTCATACGTGAAGATGTCCGCGTGCGCGTGGGCGGGAAGGTGGTCCGGTGCGATCGCGCCACCGTCGACGAGCAGGTAGACGCGATCGTTGCGAAAGCCGAAATGTCCCGCATCCGCAAACTGGAACACACCCGTTACCGCAGAGAGTGGAGCTCCCAGTCGCTCGGCGTACCGCAGAAGCTTCTCGGTGGGTGGCGCGATCTCGACCGTGGAGTCGTTGAGGAGCGCGAGGCAGCCATCTGGGTGTGTCGCGGCCACGAGATAACGGATCATCGAGTCAGCGGTCTCACGAACCTGTGCCTGCAGGTCTGGAAGCTCCCGGAGCCACGTATCGTGCAGCGCCTCGATGGCCCGCTCCACGTCAAGGAGGCCCTCCAGCACGAGCGCGTGGTACATGGGGCTGCGTTCCGCATGCACGCCGTCGCGGAGGACCTGATCCTCTAGCGCGGCGCGCAAGATCTCCGCTCCTCTCCGCACCCATGCGTGAGCGCGAGGCGACTCCTTCAGGGTGCACGCGGCAAGAACCAAGGCACGGGCGTTCTCCAAGAGATGGTTCCCCGGTTGATGCCACTCCACCGTGCGGTACAGGTACTCCGCCTGCTTCCAGAGACTGAGTGCGAGTTCACCGTCCAGGGCCAGGCTCCGGCACCAGGAGACGATCCGCCGTGAGGTGACGTATGGATGCCAGGCGACTTCAGCGCCCACCGGGTTGCCCTCGACCCAGTGGCGGCAGATTGCGGCACGCTCTCGCTCAGGCAACAGGTGCAGGTACTGGTGATAATGGAGGTTGAAGTGCCAGAGAAGGTCGCGGCTCCGGGTGCGCCATCGCGGAGGCCAGCCGAGACGCGCGGCATGGTTGAGAAACGTGAAGCGGCCGGCCAGGAGTTGTTCCGCTGTGTTCCAGGGATCATGGTGCGGGACGCTATCGTCGGACGCCAGAACTCCCCGTCCTTGCCCCAGCCTTCCGTCGGGATGGACGGCTCGAACCGCGGCGCGAGCCATCTCGGCCCGCAGAGGAACCAAAGCCCGGCCCCACACCTGGCCGGGGCGGAGATGACGCACGGTCTCGAACAGAACCCGCGCGCCGCGGAGCTCACCGACCATCGAGCCAGCGACGTATCTGGCCCGCGATCCGCGCGGCCGTGTGGCCGTCCCACAGCTCCGGTCGGCGTCCCTGCGGCGGATCGGCCATGACCTCGCGAAATGCCTTCTGAATGCTGGCCGCGGTAAGCTCCGGCACGAGACGGTTGGTGCCACGCTCGATCGTGATCGGTCGCTCCGTGTTCGGGCGCAGAGTGAGGCACGGCACGCCGAGCGCTGTCGTCTCCTCCTGGATCCCGCCCGAGTCGGTGAGCACGACCGAGGCCCGCTCCATGAGAGCGACCATCTCCAAGTACCCCACCGGCTCCACAACCCTTACACAGCGGAACCGGAGTCCAAAGCAGGCTAGCCTCTCGGCGGTGCGGGGGTGAAGCGGCAGTATCAGCGGAAGACTTGTGGCGACGGCGTCGAGGCCTGTGACCAGCTCCCCGAGCCGGGCAGGATCGTCCACGTTGGAGGGGCGGTGGAGCGTGGCCACACCGTAGCCCGCCCCATCTAGACTGAACCGGCGTCGTAGGTCCACTCGCGAAGCCCGCGCTCGAACTCCGTCCAGCGCGTCGATCATGATGTTTCCGACCCGGAGGATGCGGTCCACGGGGATGCCTTCCCGGAGGAGATTGCGGTCCGCATCGGGGCTCGGCGTGAAGAGG
>JBHHYG010000375.1:0-3585 GCA_046757445.1 Acidobacteriota bacterium | reverse complement strand
CATCGCCTGCCATTGCGCTCGCGCAGCCACGAGCTGTTGAGAAATGCGGGCTAGCAGGCCATGGTGAAACCCAGGCAGGTCTGGTTGCGAGCGCCGCGGGGCCCAGACAAGGAGCCGGGAGCAGGCAATGCCGCATCCCGCCAACGAGGACGAGCTGAGGTGAGACCCTTTCGTTTGATCACCTTCGACGTCTACACGGCGCTCGTCGACCTCGAGAGCAGCTTGTTGGGACCGCTGAATCGTGCCCTGGAGACGCTGGGACCGAGCACCGATACGGCGGCGCTGTTGCAAAGCTGGCGGCGAACGCAGATGGCTTATGTCCTCATCAGCAACTCGCTGCCGGGCGGGCACATTCGCTTCTACGACATCACCCGCCGGGCGCTCGATCATTGCCTGCACCATTTCCATCTCGACCTGCCGGCAGAGGACCGGCGCCGGTTGACCGATGCCTGGAGCCGCCTCGAGCCCTGGCCGGAAGCTCGACCGGTTCTGTCGGCGCTCGCAGCGCGCGATTATCCGCTCGCCCTCCTCTCTAACGGTGACGAGGCGATGCTACGGGCGATGCTGGCGCATATCGACATGGCCTTCGAGCACGTCTTCGCCGGCGACCAGGCGGGAGCCTACAAACCCGATCCAGCCATCTATCGGTTGCCGCTCGAGAGGCTGGGTCTGAGTGCTACCGAGGTGCTGCACGTCGCCGGCTCGGCCACCGATACGCTGGGGGCCAAAGCTGCCGGTTTGCGCTGTGCCTGGTCCAATCGCGACGGCGACGTTCTCCTCGATCCGGCCTACGGACCCGACTTCGAGTTTTCCGACCTCACCGGCCTGCTCGAGATCCTTCCTCCGAGAGGGGTTGAGAACTGAGCCCCGCGGCCATCCCGAGCTGGCGATGGAGTACTTTTGCGACGCCCTGGAGATGGATCCCGGATTCGAGGCGGCGGGAAACCCGGTAACTGAGCTGGCCGCAACGTAGTAGGATGCGCCAGTCCTGCGTGCATTTCTAATCCGGATACCCGACCATGCGACAGCCAACCATAGCTACAGCATCCCTCATCATCACCCTCTCCCTCCTTTCCGGCACCGTGGCCAGCGCTCAGCTGCCGAGCGAGGAAGCGAAGCAAGCAGTGCTGTTACGGCCGGCAAGGGTCTTCGACGGTGTCGAGACAGCGCACGAGGGCTGGGCCGTGCTGGTTGAGGGAGAAAGAATCGCCGCGGTGGGGCCGGCCGATACCATCGCTGTACCCGCCGGCGCCCGCGTCGTCGAACTCGCCGGGTTGACCCTCCTCCCGGGCCTCATCGAGGGTCACTCCCATCTCCTGCTGCATCCCTACAACGAGACCTCTTGGACGTATCAGGTTCTCAATGAGCCCCTTGCCCTGCGCATCGCGCGGGCGACGGTGCAGGCGAGGGCAACCCTGCTGGCCGGCATCACCACGACCCGCGATCTCGGCACCGAGGGGGCCGGCTACGCCGATGTCGGGCTCAAGCAGGCGATCGAGCGCGGCATCATCCCCGGCCCGCGGATGCTGGTCACAACCCGGGCCATCGTCGCCACCGGCAGCTACAACCCCAAGGGGGCGCCCGAACTCCACCTGCCGAAGGGCGCCGAGGAGGCCGACGGCTACGACGCGCTGGTGCGGGTGACCCGCGATCAGATCGGCCGCGGCGCCGACTGGATCAAGGTCTATGCCGACTACCGTTGGGGACCCACCGGCACCACCCGGCCGACCTTCACCGAGCAGGAGCTGAGGACCATCGTCGAGGTGGCATCGAGCTCCGGTCGGCGAGTGGTAACCCACGCCAGCTCCGCGGAGGCAATGCGCCGGGCGGTGATGGCCGGGGTCACAACCATTGAGCACGGCGACGGCGGCAACGCCGAGGTCTTCGAGCTGATGGCCTCGCACGGAGTGGCGCTGTGCCCGACCCTTGCAGCGGGAGAGGCGATCCTGCAGTACGGCGGCTGGAGGAAAGGGGTGGACCCCGCGCCGGCGCGCATCCGTAGCAAGCGAGCCAGCTTTCAAGCGGCGCTGGCAGCGGGGGTACCCATCTGCTTCGGCGGTGACGTCGGCGTTTTCCCCCACGGCGACAACGTCCGCGAGCTCGAGCTCATGGTCGAGTACGGCATGTCACCTGTCGCGGCACTGCGGTCGGCGACCTCGGGCAACGCCCACATCTTCGGGCTCGATGATCAGGTCGGCTCGGTGCGCAAGGGGCTGCTCGCCGATTTGATCGCCGTAGCCGGTGACCCCACCACCGACGTCTCGGCGCTCCGCCGCGTGCAGTTGGTCATGAAAGGCGGAAAGATTTATCGACAGCCTTGATACCCCTCAGCGAGGGGCGCGGCCCCTCGGCAATAATCCAAGGGAGCCTTTCGAACTCGACAGCCACCTCGAATCCTGCTGTTGTCCTCATCGACCTGAGCACCGTAGCTGGCTTGATCTGGGGAGTCAGGCCCGTGGGATGGGAGAAGATCACGATGCAGCGGGTACCGGCGACCAGATCTTGGCCGATTTGCGCCCGCAGACCTCCGCGGCTCAGATCGATCGACTGGCCTGCTGCCGAACCAAGCGAGGAATCGGCTCTTTGCATCTGCAGGTCGATCGGTATCGAGACCTCGTATCTCGGATAGGCACGTCGATCGTGATCCTCAGCATTGCACTCTTGCATGGTCCCCGATTTCCGTCCTCCAAACGCAACGCGCCCCTGCTCGTTGTCATTGCACAAAAAAAGGCACCGTCGACCGGGCTGGGGTCGACAGTGCCTCCCAATTTGTCGGCAATCTTATCCTAACGATCTTCGACTGTGAAGGGTCTAGCCTGCATTTCTCAACGGATTGCTGCCGCGGGCAGCGTCGGATGTCGTGAGAATTGGCGCCACCTTTACCCGGCGGCCCGATGCCCATGCCGGTGTTCTCGGCCATATACTCGATGGCTCGCTGGCGGCTCCAGCCCAGGGCATGTATCCCGATGTCGACCACCAGGCGCACCGCGTACAGCCCCCACACCTCACCGAGCCGGTCACGAAGCTGCCGCTCCCCCGGCAAGCTCCATCACTCTGACTTCGAGGCCACGGATCGGTTACCATGACCCCCCGGGCCGACGGCCGGCTGCCATGCTGATGAGGTCTTCCCACGGTTGCAACCTGCAAGCAGCGCTCGCGGCAAGCGTCGTCTTGTTGCTCGCCACCGCCTGCGGGCCCCGGCCTGCTCCGCAGTCTGGACAGGAGGGCGATGCGGGAACGATGCCGGTTCCCCCGGGAGATCCTCTCGAAGTCGGCCCCAACCTGCTGCTGATCACTCTCGACACGCTGCGCGCGGACCATCTCGGCTCCTACGGCCATGAAGTGATCGAGACACCGCACCTCGACAGGCTGGCCGAGGAGGGCATCCGTTTCGAACAGGTATCGAGCGTGGCGCCGCTGACGTTGCCGTCGCACACTTCCATTCTCACCGGGCAGTACCCCTTTCATCACGGCGTCCGGGACAACTCCAACTTCCGCCTGGACGGATCGGCACTGACACTCCAGGAAGTCCTACGCAGTGCCGGCTACGCTACCGGCGGCTTTATCGGCGCCTTCGTCCTGGAT